>CAKZQX010000321.1 GCA_937141995.1 uncultured Chloroflexaceae bacterium
TCCAGTCCCGCCAGGTGCATGCTATCACCATTGCATTGCAGTTCCTCCAGCAATGGGGCCTGACTTTCCCCGAACATCCCACCCAGGCGGATATTGGGCAGAGCTTTGGGCAACTCCAATCCCGACTGGCCCAGACAGCGATACCCAACCTGGTTGATCTGCCCGCCATGACCGCCCCGATGCAACTGGCTGCAATGCGGATTATCACGGCGACGGCCCCGCCCGCCTACCAGTCCAACCAGAGCCTGCTTTTGCTGCTCATCTTCAAGCAGATTGAACTATCGCTCAACTATGGCAACACCGGCGAGTCAATCACCGGCTATGCCACCTACGGCCTGATCCTGTGTGGGGTCTTTGATGATATTGAAACCGGGTATCAATTTGGGCAACTGGCCCTGGATCTGGCGGACAGGCTTCATGATAAAGCAACAAAGTGTATAACTGTCCAACTGCACTATACCTTTATACATCACTGGAAACATCATGTTAAAGAGGCATTCCAACCATTGTTAGTGGCGTATCAACATGGGCTGGAAACTGGTGCGCTGCAATATGCCGCCATCAGCGCCCATGTCTACACCTACTATGCCTATTTAGTTGGGCGCGAACTGGGTCCGGTTGAGCAGGAACTGGCAACCTTTACCCATGCGATTGCCCGGCTCAACCAGGCACCAACCCTGAACTGGCAAAAGGTCTTCTGGCAGGCCGCTCTGAATCTGTTGGGGCAGGCATCCGACCCGTGCCGGCTGGTTGGTTCGGCGTTTGATGAGACAGCCGCCCTGCCGGAGCTTGAGCAGGGCAACGATATCCTGGTGCTCTTCTTGATCTACTACAACAAACTGATGCTCTGCTACCTGTTCCAGGATTACCCGCAGGCACGGGTCAATGCTGACCATGCCGCGCGCTATATTCACGGAAATGTGGCGGTATTTGGCGTGGCGATCTTCTATTTATATGACTCGCTTACGCTGCTGGCCGTCTATCCCGAAGCGACGGAAGCGGAACAAGCCGCCATGCTTGAGCGGGTCGCCGCCAATCAAGCGAAAATGCAGCACTGGGCAGAGCATGCCCCGATGAATTATCTGCACAAGTGGTATCTGGTTGCAGCGGAGCGGACGCGGGTGTTGGGACAGGATACGGAGGCCGCTGCTTATTATGACCAGGCGATTGAACTGGCGAAAACGCACGAATACATCAATGAAGAGGCGCTGGCCTATGAGTTGGCCGGGCGGTTTTATCTGGCACGCGGGCGCACTCGGCCGGCCACGTTCTACCTGCGTGATGCGCATTATGCCTATCAGCGCTGGGGTGCGGCGGCAAAAGTTCAGGATCTGGAGCAGCGGTTTGGCGCAATTCTGACGGGCTCGTTGCAGCGTCCACTGCCGCGCCAGACGTCTTCCGCCGCAACTTCTACCCCCAGTCCAGCCCAGGCACTCGATATTCAGACCATGCTCAGGGCCGCGCATACGTTGTCGAGTGAGATCGTCCTGCCCCGCTTGCTGGAGAACATGATGCGCCTGGTCATTGAAAATGCCGGGGCGGAAAAAGGCTTCCTGTTGCTGCCCCGAGGTGAGCAGTGGTCTATTGTGGCGGAAGGCGCAGTGGAGCAGGCCGAGGTACGCGTGATGCAGTCTGTTCCGCCAATACCCGTAAGCGGTTGGCGTGACACGCCGCTGATTTCCGAGGCGATTGTCAACTATGTGATGCACACACAGGGGAGCCTGGTTGTGCATGATGCCCGGCGCGAAGCGAAATTTGCCCATGATGCCTACATTGTCGCGCAGCAACCGAAATCGGTCTTGTGTATGCCACTGCTGCATCAGGGCCGTCTTACGGGCTTGCTCTATCTGGAAAACAACCTGACGACGGGTGCTTTTACCGCTGAACGACTGGAGATGCTGCAGTTGCTGTCGTCCCAGGCGGCCGTTTCGATTGAAAATGCCCGTCTCTACGCCGATGTTCACCGCAGCGAGCAGAAGTATCGCGCGGTGTTTGAAGACTCCCGCGATATGATCTTTATCAGCACTACGGACGGCCGGATTATCGATGTCAACCCGGCCTGTGAAACACTGCTGGGGTATACGCGCCTGGAAGCTTTGCAACTCAATGTGCCGGCTGTCTATACGAATCCGGTTGATCGCGCGCGCCTGCTGGAGGTGCTCGACCGCTACGGCTCTGTGAAGGATTTTGCCATCAGTTTGCGGCACAAAGATGGGCATGAAATCGAGACACTGGTGACGGCAACGGTGCGCCGGGCTGAAGATCAAACGCTGCTGGGGTATCAGGGCATTGTGCGCGATATTACTGCGCAGAAAGAAGCCGAACAGGAACGTCTGCGTGTCCTGGAGTTACAAAAGGCCAAAGAAACCGCCGAGGCTGCGAACCAGGCGAAGAGTACCTTCCTGGCAAATATGAGTCACGAACTACGCACGCCGCTCAGTGCCATCCTGGGGTTTGCGCAACTTGCCCGGCGCAACCAGCAGAACCCGGACACTACGCAGAAGCATCTGAATATTATCATCCAGAGCGGCGAACATCTGCACACCCTCTTCAACCAGGTGCTCGACCTGGCCAAGATCGAAGCCGGTCGAATTACGCTCACCAAGACCACCTTCGAGCCGATGCAAATGATACGTGATTTAGGAGATATGTTTGCCCTGAAAGCCGCAGAAAAAGGATTGCAATTTACCGTTGACTACGACGTTGATCTTCCCCGGATGCTCTACGCTGATGAGGTCAAACTGCGCCAGGTGTTGATGAACCTGTTGAGCAATGCTATGAAGTTTACCGCGGCGGGTCAGGTTACGCTGAGCGTCCGCCGGCAGGACGCCGGTGGAACGCTGCCGGCGGAGACAGCGCAGCATCCCGCCGCCTGCCGCCTGCATGTTGCTGTAAGCGACACCGGCCCCGGCATTGCTCCCCACGAAATGGACACCCTGTTTGAAGTCTTTGCCCAGACCGCAAGCGGGCGGCGCGCAAAAGAGGGAACGGGACTGGGGTTATCGATCAGTCGCAAGTTAGTGCAACTGATGGGCGGCGACATTCAGGTCGAGAGCTTGCCGGATCAGGGCACAACCTTCGCCTTTCAGATTCAGGTCGAGGTTGCGCAAGAAACCACCATCATGTAGGGGCGCAGCATGCTGCGCCCCAATGACGCCCTTCCCTGCATTGCTATGCGTGGCGGGGCATTAACACGGTGTAGTCAAAATCCAGCACCACAGCCGGATCATACTTGCCGGCGGCGTCCTGGTAGGGGAAGTCGTGGCAGGCGCGATCTTTCGTCGCCACGGTGCGTACCCGTAGCGCGCCGATGTCCGCGCGGCCGGGGAGCGCTAGCTTGCCCAGTATCTCCGACCAGGCGTAAATTGTATCGCCCGCAAAGGTAGGGTTGGTGTGGCGGCCGGCATTAATTGCGGCCACATTCAGCGTATTCGTCAGTCCGTTGAAGGAGAGTGCCCGCGCCAGGCTGATGATATGCCCGCCATAGATAATCCGGCGACCGAAGCGCCCATCCTTTTCCACATGCTGATTAAAATGCACCTTCGCCGTGTTGTGGTACAGACGCGTCGCCAGCATATGCTCGGCCTCTTCAATCGTCATCCCATCAACATGATCGATCCGCTCGCCCACTTCGTAGTCTTCCCACAAATAGGGGCTCCCGGAACGGGTGGTATCATAGCGTTCGGCGCACAGGCTATGCGGAATTACCAACTCGCGCACCTTAACTGCTTCGGGCAGGTCGGGTATGACGGTCTCCGGTGCGGGCGCGTTCAGATCCTGCTTGCGCACCATCACCCAGCGCACATAATCCACCACCATCTCATTGCGCTGGTTGACGCCGACGGAACGCACATAGACCACGCCATGCTTGCCGTCCTTATTCTGCCGTAGCCCGATCACCGTTGAGGTGGTGGTGAGCGTGTCACCCGGGTAGACCGGTTGCCCAAAGCGCCCATTCGCATAGCCCAGGTTCGCCACGGCGTTGAGGGAAATGTCGGGCACCGTCTTGCCGAAGACCATATGGAACGCCAGCAGACTGTCGACCGGGGCGCGTGGCAGGCCCAACTCGGCGGCAACCTGATCCGACGCATTGATCACAAAACGGGAGCCGAAAAGCGCGGTATAGAGGGCCACATCACCCTCCGTTACCGTGCGAGGTATGGCATGGATGATTTCCTGACCCAGGCGGAAGTCTTCAAAGTAATTGCCCGGCTTTGTTTTCACAAGCATCTCAACCTCCATACAACCCCCTTACTACAGGCCGTACGCCTGGGCCAGTTCCGGATCTTTCCGGGCCACCAGTCGCGCCAGATCAACAATGACTTTCGCCTGCTTCCAGGTCGCGTCATCCTGCATTTTGCCGTCGATCATAGCGACACCCGTGCCGTCGGGCATGGCATCGAGGATGCGTTTCGCAAACAACACCTCGTCTACATCGGGGCTGAACACGCGCTTGGCGATGGCAATCTGGTTGGGCGCGAGCGACCATGCCCCGGTGCAGCCCATGAGGAAGGCATTGCGAAACTGCGCTTCACAGGCTGCTTCGTCTTTGATATCACCAAATGGCCCGTAGAAGGCGCGAATGCCATGTGCGACGCAGGCATCAACCATCTTGGCGACGGTGTAGTGCCAGAGATCCTGCTGCGAGAAGGTGCGCTGCTCCTGACCCGCGATCGGATCGGCCAGCACGCCGTAGAAGGGATGCCCACCGCCGACGCGGGTGGTTTTCATGCCGCGCGAGGCGGCCAGGTCAGCCGGCCCCAGGCTCATGCCATGCATGCGCGGGCCGGCCCCGGCGATCTCCTCGACATTCTTAACGCCCTGCGCCGTCTCCAGCAGCGCGTGCAGCAGGATCGGCTTGCGTACCTCGTATTTTGCCTCAAGCAGTGCCAGGTACTGGTCAACAAAGTGAATATCCCACACGCCCTCGACCTTGGGGATCATGATGACATCCAGCTTGTTCCCAACCGTTTTGACGATCTCGTTCATGTCATCGAGAAACCAGGGGCTGTTCAGGGCGTTGACGCGAATCCAGAGCGCCGTATTGCCAAAGTCAGTCGCCTGCGCAACCTCGATAAAGCCGGCGCGGGCCGCTTCCTTGGCATCGGCGGGAATCGCATCCTCCAGGTTGCCGCACAGCACATCAACCTGCTTGATCGTATCAGGGATACGCGCGCGGATCTTCTCGATATGCGGTGGGAAGAAGTGGATCATTCGCTCCGGGCGGACCGGCAGTTCACGCAACGGTGTCGGCGCGCCAATCGCCAGCGGCTTGTAGAAATGAACAGGTAGTTTCATAAATTCTTTGCTCCTGAGTAAAGGTTGACAGTTAGGGGTTAACGGTTAGGGGTTAACGGTTAGGAGGTAGCGGTTAACCAGTGGCTATTCGATTTCAAATTAACCCCTAACCCTTAACCCCTAACCCCTATGGCCCTGCAACTATGCCTTCATCGTGCAACTGACCGACTTCGTGTGAGGAAAGCCCCAGCACATCCAGCAGAATCTCATCGGTATGTTCGCCCAACTGAGGCGCGGGACTGGCCGGCAGGCGCGCAACCCGGCTAAAGTCCATGGGCGTGGCCGGCATCAGATAGCTGCCGATCCCCGGCTGTTCCACCATGCTGAACATCGGGTTATCCGTGGAGCAGTCGGGATCGGTTTCGATGGCCTCGCGCACGGTGCGGTACGGTCCCCAGGTGACACGCTGCTCCTCGAAGACGCGCTGCACCTCGGCCAGCGTGCGTGCGTAGAACCAGGGCTCCAGGATGCGAGCAATCTCTCGGCGCATCCGGAAGCGGTTCCCTTCATCTTTCATGTCGAGGCCCAGCCGCGCCCCCAGCGCGTTGAACTCCTCTGTGAGTCCGGTGGCTTTGTTGAGGCTCTTCCATTGCAGATCGGTCAGGCCCACAACCATCACTCGTTTGCCGTCAAGCGTCTCGAAATCGCGCCCAAATGCGCCGTAGAGATAGTTCCCCTGCTTGGGTCGGTCAGTATCATTGATCATCACTTCGCCGATCATGCCGAAGTTGCCGATCATCGCCAGCCCGACATCTTTGAGCGCGATCTTGAGCAGTTGGCCTTCCCCGGTGCGCCGGCGATGCCGTTCGGCGGCGAGAATACCCAGGGCAACCATCTGGCCGGTGATCAGATCCCAGGCGGGCAGCACATGGTTCACCGGATCGGGCGAACTGGTCGGCCCGGTCATAAAGGGGATGCCCAGTTGCGGATTAACCGTATAGTCCACCTCAGAGCCACCGTCGCGGCGGCCGGTCAGGTTGACCATAATCAGATCATCGCGGTGGGCGCGCAACGTTTCATAGTGTAACCAGCCACGCATGGGAAAGTTGGTGCTGAAGATGCCATTGTTTTCGCCCGGTGCGCAGATCAGTCGGGTCAGCAACTCCTGCCCCTGGGGTTTGCGGAAGTCTACCGCAATCGAGCGCTTGCCCTTGTTGAGCCCCGCCCAACAGAGGCTCTGTCCATGCTCCTCGGTCACGGGCCAGCGTCCATAGTCCAGACCGCCGCCGATCAGGTCAAAGCGGATCACATCTGCGCCGAGTTGGGCCAGGGTCATACCCCCCAGCGGCGCGGCCACAAACGCCGTGCCCTCGATGACCCGCAGGCCATGCAAAATTCCCTCCACACTCGCTCCTTCCGCTGAAGCTCTCAGCCATCAGTGTACATCCGTTCGACCTCAGATGACATACTTGTTGTGCAGATCTTCGATCTCCGCATCATCCATGCCCAGCAGATCCCGCAGAATCTCATCCGTATGCTCGCCCAGTTTGGGCCCCAGATGTTTGATCTGGCCGGGGGTGGCCGACAGGTTGGGGATCGTCCGGGGCACGATGATGGTTTCGCCGCTGTCCGGATCGTCAATGGCGACTAGATTGCGCCGCGCGTGGACCTGCCGCTCGCCAAAAATATCGGCGATATTGTTCAGCGGCCCGGCGGGCGCTTCCGCTTCGTAGCAGCGCTCCAGCACCTCCTCGCGCGTCAGGGAGCCGCACCAGTCGCGCACAATCTCGTTGACATCATGCCGATGCTCCAGCCGGGCCTTCTGATCGCCATAGGTGCTGGAGGAGGCCAGTTCGGGACGGCCCATCGCCCTGGCCAGTCGGTAGAAGAGCTTGTCGGTGGTGCAGGCAATCGCAACCCACTTGCCGTCTTTGGTGGGAAAATGTCCGTAGGGGCAGGCAAAGTCGTTGTGGGTCGGGCCATGCCGCTCGCGCACCAGCCCATACATACTGTAGGCCGGGGCCAGTTCATCGGTACAGCGGAACACCGACTCGTAGAGCGCGGCGTCGATATACTGGCCGCGCCCGGTTTTCTCGCGGTGGCGGAGCGCCATCAACACCCCCAGACAGCCATACAGCCCGGTCATGTAGTCGCCGATAGTGGTCGAACCCGGCGTAACCGGCGTGCCTTTGGGCATCCCCGCCAGATAGACAATACCACCAACCGCGTGGGCCACCCGCGCAAAGCCGGGGCGGTCTTTGTATGGCCCGGTCTGCCCATAGCCGGTTACGCGCAGCATAATCAGCCGCGGATTAATTTCGCGTAAGACTTCCCATCCCAGCCCCCACTTTTCCAGCGTGCCGGGCCGGAAGTTCTCGCACAACACGTCTGACTGGGCGATTAACTGCTTGAAGATCTCGACGCCCTCCGGCCGATGGAGATCGATGGTCACCGATTTCTTGTTACGCGACTCGCTCATCCAGGTCAGCGTGTCGCCGCGCGCGGTGGGCGTCCCAAAGCGTCGGAGCGCGTCCCCGCCCACCGGATGCTCCACCTTGAGCACATCGGCTCCAAACTCACCCAGGATAGCCGCACAGTAGGGCGCCGCAATCACGGTGGCAAAATCAATGACACGGATGCCCTCCAGCGGTAGCCTGGTTTTGTTCTCTTGCGTCATGGTTTACCTCAAAACTATGTATCAGATAATCTTGTGCTGCCGGAGACGCTGGATCTCATCGCCGGAGATTTCCAGCAACTCGCGCATAACCTCGTAGGTGGCATTGCCCAGAGTGGGACCAAGATTAGTGATCCGCCCCGGTGTCTCCGAAAGCGTCGGCACAACCCCTGGAATAACGATATTGCCCAGACCATTCTCCGGGATCTGGGCCAGATTGCCGCGCGCCAGGAAATGTTCATCCTCGAAGATATCGGCGATACTATTCACTTTGCCGACCGGGACATTTTTACTCAGGCAGCGCTCTAACACCTCATCGCGCGTAACCGAGCCGACCCATTCGGTGACCATTTCGTTGACCTGATCGCGGGCGGCCAATCGTTTGCGCTGCTCACCATAGAGCCCGGCAGACGCAAGTTCCGGGCGCTCCATCGCCTCCGACAACCGCTCGAACATCTTATCGGTGGTGCAGGCGATGGCGACCCATTTGTCATCACTGGTGCGGAAGTGCCCATGTGGTACGGCGACAAAGCTACCGGAGCCTTCCCGCTCGCGGATTTTCCCAAAGAGGCCATAGGCGGCGGCGATCTCGTCCAACTGCCGGAAGACGGCTTCGTAGATGGCAATATCAATCACCTGCCCCTCGCCCGTTGCGTCACGGTGGCGCAGGGCCAGCATAATGCCAATCGCGCCGTAGAGGCTCGCCATGTAGTCGCCGAGGGGCGCGGTACTGGGGATCACGGGCGTTTCGCCGGGGAAGCCGGCCAGATAGGAGAGGCCACCGAAGGCGTGGGCAATATGGGCAATCCCGGAGCGGCGGCGGTAGGGGCCGGTCTGCCCATAGCCCGACACGCGCAGCATCACCAGCGAGGGATTAGCGGCGCTCAGCACATCCCACCCCAGTCCCCACTCTTCCATGATGCCGGGCCGAAAGTTCTCGATCAATACATCGGATTTGGCGACGAGTTTCAGGAAAAGTTCGACTCCCTCTTCCTGGCGCAGATCAATCGTAACCGATTTGCGGTTCCGGCCCTCGCTCAGCCAGGCCAGGCTGGCATCGTGGCGCTTTGTGGGTGTGCCAAACTGCCGCATCGGATCACCCGCGATCGGATGTTCCACCTTGAATACCTCGGCCCCGAACTCACTCAGGACGGAGGCGGCGTACGGTCCGGCTAGAAAAGTGCCCACATCAATCACGCGTATCCCGCTCATGGGCAGGTGCTCGTGATCCGATGGTCGGTTGCGCTGCGATTGCGGCTCCTGATGCCTGGTCTGCGCGCCCTGGTCGAAAGGTCTCTCACTCGCTGTGTCGGTTGCGCTGCTCGCAGTTGTTGCGGTAGACATGTCGGGCATGTCGGGCTGCATGTCTTGCTCCGGCATTTCATCCGCGGGCAGTTCACTGGCGAAGGCGACAGCTTCCACCTGCTGCCGCAGAAAATTCAGCAGTCGTATTTCGTCTTCCATGGTCCTCCTCCACTTCGACTTCATATTAGCCTGTCACCGACAGACGAACGCTGTATCGGTCTTGTTCGGTATAGCCCTGGGGACCGCTACTTCCCCGCCGTGTATGCTATAACCAGACCAACATTACTGGTATGCTGTTCTAAAGATGAATATAATAGTATCTGCCGGCTATGTCCGGTATGGTACCCCGGTTGGGATAAACATGCTCGTCCTTCCTACCGTCCGTGCGTTGTGGTAGGCAGCAACCTGGTCCAGGGTGCCGTTCGGCGGGTAACCCAATACGTGACACGAGCAAGCGAGTTATGCTACGGTTGCAATCGCTTCGCGCCCTGATATCAGGGTGTGCAGAAATAACGCCGGTAAGGAAGGCAAGCTGATGGGAATTTGCTTTCAGCGGAATGAACTGTATGCTACTGTATCATGATTTTATAACTTTTGCGGAAATATTTCGCAACCAAAAGTCATTTTATCTAAACTTTTCTGCAAAAACCCTGCGAATTTTGTTCATATGACTTGATGAAATGTTATATTTCGGTATAATGCGTGATAAAAAGAACAGATCCGGATGGGAAATAATAGTTTTGATGAATAGCTCTTTCTGAGGCGCAGTGGTACCCTGCATGACCCCGGCTTATTTTTCCTCTGTATTTGAGAAAAATGTAACTCATTTTATACCGTGACACAAAGAACAAAATGTTTCCGCATTATTATCGCAACAACCGTATTGAGAAATAAAACACAATATTTTGGGAAGGTAGCATGCCAGGGGGGATTTAGACAACCGTCGATTGTTTGCTGCTATTCGAGGTGATCTGTCCATTTTGCCGCAACATGTGATAGGATTAAGAGACTGTCTGAAAAGCTGATGTGCGTCGGTCCCACGGCATGCGGGGTGCCCTGCGCCACCGGACAGCGCCCCAGGCG
>CAKZQX010000322.1 GCA_937141995.1 uncultured Chloroflexaceae bacterium
CACGCACACTCATACCATGCTTTGTTCGCAATGCACGCATTTTTTCGCCAAATCGTTGCATGATCATTTGGTAAGACCCGAGAACTGAGAACGACAGAACTAACTGCGTCGGTCCTGTTCTCGCGCTACGCTTCCACCTCTAACGCATCGTCCAGCAATTGGTCTGTCGATACGTTGAACAAGCGCGCCACCTTGAAGACAAAATCGGCGGTTGGTTTCCTCTTGCCGGTTTCAATTTCGCTAATCCGGCTGTGTCCTCGATACTCCAGCGCATCAGCCAGTTCACGCACACTCATACCATGCTTTGTTCGCAATGCACGCATTTTTTCGCCAAATCGCTGCATGATCATTTGGTCAGAACCGAGAACTGAGAACGACAGAACTAACTGCGTCGGTGTTCTTCTCGTTCTATTCTTCCACCTCCAACGCATCGTCCAGCAGTCGGTCTGCGGAGATATTAAACAGCTTTGCGACCTTCATCACCAACTCAAGCGAAGGTTTTTTCTTGCCCGTTTCAACCAGACTAAGGTAGACATGCGCGTTATAGCCCAACTGGGCTGCCAGTTCACGTAAGGTCATACCTCGCCGGGTTCGGAGTGTTCGCAATTTTTCGCCAAATCGCTGCATTATTGAACAACCACCATTGACATTTATCCAATGATATGGTATCTTGTTATCCATTAGGATAACAAACTGTGATCATGCTCCTCACGCTGCAATGGCAGCCGGGGGCACAACGGCGGCACGGGAGCGCCGATGCATGCGGTCATTGTAGCACGACAGTGGCCGGGCCACGGCATACCCGCCCGCAGGAGACTGCTCTTATGGAACATCCCACGCTCGCGCAGGCCCATCCCCCCACTGCGACGCTGGCCGGCTACACCTTCGTTCGGCATATCGGCTTTATCCTGGATGAACTGAGCGCGCAGGGTTTGCAACTCTGGCCCGACGAAGGCAACCAGTGGCACTGGCGCTGGAACGCCACCGATCTTCGCTCGGAGCGCGGCTTCTGGGCGATTGGCGAGGCGCTGGTGGATGCGCTGGTGACACGCTATCCGACCGTTTTTGATGTGCATGGGTAGTACCCGGCGGCTTACCTGCCAGTGCTGGGCGGCGGACGCGCAGAAGCGCGTCCCTACCGGATTTCCTGGATTTAATGTGCTGCGTCGCACCCGGCGGTAGCTTCCCTACCCTGGCACACATGTTGCTGCGCCGGTTGTATGAACCCATAGCAGAGGAGATCCGGTATGGCAACCGAACAGCAACTCGATCATGTTGTACAATCACCGGAGACCATTGTGCAAACCATGCCCGATGATGGCACGTTCCCCAACAACGAACAATTGCCATTGGTGTTGTACCGGGGTGCAATCCGGGTCGCGGAAGGTGATCCGGCAGCCACCATCGAGCAGGTGTTTGCGGCAAATGGCTGGGGCAACTCCTGGCGCAACGGCATCTTTCCCTACCACCACTATCACAGCACGGCGCATGAAGTGCTGGGGGTGGCGCGCGGTACAGCACGGGTACAACTCGGCGGTGACAGCAACGGCGCGACGTTTGAGGTACAGGCCGGGGATGTGCTGATTCTGCCGGCAGGCGTGGCGCATAAAAACCTGGGCTCCAGCGCCGATTTTCAGGTGATTGGCGCTTACCCGGCGGGGCAGCGTTGGGATATGAACTATGGCAAGCCGGGCGAGCGCCCCCAGACCGATCAGCAGATTGCGCAGGTACCGCGCCCGGAGAGCGACCCGGTATACGGCCAGGGTGGGCCGCTGGCGGAGCAGTGGCAACTCCAGTAAGAACAGCAGAACAAAGAATAATGACGTTACTGTGACCGACGCGAACGACATCCCGATTGCTGCCGCGCATGGCCGTCCACTCCTGACCTGGGTGGGCAAACGGCCCCTGCGCCGGGTCACCGCCCTCCCCGCGCAGCATAGCGCAACCTTCGACCCCGCTTCCGGCATCCCACCGGACGCCGCCTGGACCGACTGGCCGGACTCCTACCCGCCGGGGGGACTGCTGTTCCACGGCGATAACAAAGAGGTGCTGGCCCACCTGCTGGCACACGGATTCCGCGGCCGGATTAACCTGATCTACATCGATCCGCCTTTCGCATCGGGGGCCGACTATGTGCGCAAGGTGCAACTGCGGGGCGTCATCCGTGCGGCCCGAATTGACGGCGCGGACTACTCCCTCGGCGAGCAGGTGCAGTACACCGACATCTGGTCAAACGACAGCTACCTGCAGTTCATGTACGAGCGACTGCTGCTGCTGCGGGAACTGCTGGCGGAAACCGGCAGCATCTACCTGCACTGCGACTACCGTCAGTCGCACCATCTGCGCTGCCTGATGGATGAAGTCTTCGGCGCAGAGCATCTGCAGAATGAGATTATCTGGTTTTATCCCCGTGGTGGCGATAGCACCCGACAATTTAACCGCAAACACGATACCATTCTCTTCTACACCAAGGGTGATACCTGGACCTTCAACTATCATGATGTAGTTATCCCCTACACACCGGAGCAGTTAGCTCGCTTCGACCAGGAAGATGCGCATGGCCGCTTCTACTGGAATGTCAACCCGCGCGGCGAGCGGGTTAAGACCTACCTGCGCAAGGGCGGCATCGGCGAATACGATGTCTGGAACATCGGGATCAACGCCGCGCAGAGCCGGCAGATCGGCTATCCCACGCTCAAGCCGGAAGCCCTGCTGAAGCGGATCATCCGCGCCTCGTCCAACCCGGGCGATCTGCTGCTCGACTGCTTTATCGGATCGGGCACAACCGCAGCGGTGGCGCAAAAGCTGAACCGTCGCTGGATCGGCAGCGATATCAACCGGGGCGCAATTCAGACGACGGTGAAGCGGTTGCAACCGATTATCGCGGCGCAACTTGCCGAAGACGAAGCGCCGGTTACGCGGTCATTCACGGTGCATCGGGTGAATAACTATGATCTGGCGCTGCCGCATGGTGAGGCGATTACCCTGGTATGCCGGCATCTCGGCGTTGAACGCAGCCGCGCAGACAGCTTTTTCGACGGCACGCTGGGACAACGGCTGGTCAAGATTATCCCGTTTGATCACCCGCTCGGCTGGCGCGACCTGGACGCACTCCAGCGCGAACTGGTCGCCCGGCCCGACGAAACCCGCGATATTGCCCTGGTCTGCCTGGGCCAGGAGTTAGCCACCGTAGCATGGTTGGAGGAGTGGCACCGCCTGCGCACAACCGGACCAAATCGGATCGAAATAATCGAACTGCGCAGTAATGCGCGCTATGGCACATTCATCGCTCACCAGCCGGCCACGGCGCGTGTCAGCATCGAACGCCGCGACGATCGGATCAGAGTAGCGATCAGCGATTTTATCAGTCCCACGATTATCACCCGGCTAGAGCTGGACCAGGCGCTCTTCCGTGCCGGCATTCCCGACTGGCGCGCAATGGTTGACGCGGTGATGATTGACAGCGCGTATGATGGGCGCGTTTTCAATATGACCCACTGCGACCTGCCCGCCCGCCGGCAGGATCTGGTCAGCGGCAGCTACGACCTGCCCGCCCCCGCCGAACGCACGACCATTGCCGTCAAGATTATCGACATGCTGGGCGAGGAAGTCCTGGTCGTGGCAACCGTGTAACGGCTCAGCCAAATGAGCCACCGAGAACACCGAGAACACCGAGCGATACGCCCTGTGCCCAGATGCCAGGATTCTCCGATTTTTTCGGGAGGGACGCGCAGAAGCGCGTCCGCATCCCCGCCTGACGTGGTTCACCCGTATGCGCGTTATGGTATAGTATTTCCTACAACATAATCTCCGTGCCACTGCGCACTTACCGCCCGGAGGATACACCCATGCAACGCTATCTCCTGCCCTGCTTCGTACTCCTGTTGCTGTTGAGCGCTCCGCCAGTGAGCGCCCAGGCGCAGGATGTACCACCGACAACGAGCAGTGACCCGTTTCCGCTCTACCGTTTTACCCTGCCGAATGGCATGCAGGTCTGGTGCCGGCCCCGCACCGACAGCAACTCCGCAACCGTGCTGCTGGCTATGGGCGTTGGCGCACGCCACGAAGATGCCTCCAACAACGGCATTTCACATTATGTCGAGCATATGCTCTTCACCGGCACCGAGCGCTGGAACGAGGAGGAGGTCAAATCGATCATTACCCGGCGCGGCGGTAACTGGAACGGCTGGACTTCGCTGGAACAGACCGTCTACTTTGCCGAAGTCGCCGCGCAGGATATCCCCATTGCCCTGGACTGGCTGGATCAGGTGGTCTTTCGTGCCACTTTTCCCGCGAACAAAGTAGACAAAGAACGTGAGGTCGTTTTCCAGGAGAAGTGGGGACGCTACGGCCGGCTGATCAACTCCCTCGATCGCCTCGGCTTTGGCTACGAACTGGACCGCAGTGTGCGGCGGGCCATCTTCCCCGACTCAACCCTGGGGCTGCGCGTGATTGGCGAAGATGCCCCGCTGGAGCAGATTGACCGAGCGGCGCTCCTGGAATTCTACCAGACGCACTACATTCCCAACAACGCGGTACTGATTGTTGTCGGCAATATCACGCCGGAGCAGATCCGCGAGTTGGCGCAGAACCAGTTTGGCGACCTGGAGCCGGGCACCCGTCCGCCCATGCCCGACCCGCCCGCACTGCCGGAAGCCGGACCCCACAAGGTGGTTGTGCGCGGCCCCCTGCTGACCGCGCAAACCCGGGTGATGCTGGGCGCGCGCACCGTGGGGCGCAACCACCCGGACCGCTGGGCGTTGGAAGTGCTGGCCGAACTGCTCGACCGTAACCTGACCGAGGAGATCCGCTATCAGCAGGGGCTAGTGTACGGCCTGAGCGCCGGGAATGTCTTCTTCAACGACGCGGGCTACCTGGTCATCACCACAACCTCCGACAGTGCCAACGCCGACCTGATCAGGCGCACCATCGAAGAGCAACTGGAGCGCATTCGGCAGGGCACGATCGACCCGGAGCGAGTGGCCGAAGCGCAGGCGGCCCTGCAGGGAAGCTGGGCACTGGCAACCGAGGACAACTACACCCGCGCCCGCTGGCTGGCGCAGTGGCCGGCGGTGTTGAGCGCGGAGGAAGCCATTCCCGACTATCCGGCAAAGATTGGCGCAGTGACACCAGCCGATCTAGCACGGGTTGTGCAAAACTATGTCACACCGGAACGCCGCTACCTGGGTCTGCACAATCCGGTAGTCACCGTTACGAGCGGTGCCTGGATCGGTGGTGGGGTTATCGGGATGGGCGCCGGCGCATGGCTGACACGGCGGCTCTGGCGGCGCGCAAGACTCGCCAGATAAAACAACCAAAAAATTTCCAAACAAGGGTATAATAGCGGCTTCATACACACTGGTGCCGGGTTTGAAAAGGAGAAATGCAATGGCGCGCATTCGTCTGGTTTGCCGCAAGTGCCGGCAACGCCTGACCATCTGGGGCACCCATGACGATCTGGTGGTGCATCTGAATGCTGAGCGGCTGGCACGTGCCGTCCGCTGCCATACCTGCGGTGAACTGCTTGAAGGGTGGCAGGCCGTCAGAACGATGGATCGGTCTATTCTGCAGGGGCATATGATCGCGAAGAAACCGTAAATGGGTGGTTCATCCGCGCCGGCAGACAATCTATGTCTACCGCTCACGTAGCGAGCACCAGTTGTTTAATCGGGATGCAATTCTGGAAGGCGAAGGGGCACTGACGGGCTTTAGCCTGCCGGTAGCAGTGCTGTTCTAAGAGACTGTCTGAAAAGCTGATTCGCGTCGGTCCCACGGCATGCGGGGTGCCCTGCGACACCGGACAGCGCCC
>CAKZQX010000323.1 GCA_937141995.1 uncultured Chloroflexaceae bacterium
CGGCCACACACCGGCTGACGCCGGGACTCCCACTCCGGGGCCGTCGCCCCATGACTAACCCTTTTCAGACAGTCTTTAAGAACCAAAAACCAGGACCCAGGAACAAATGACTACTGAACAGAGTGCGTCTGTTGGGTGCTGGACTACGCTACATTGGACGACTATTTCCGGCTCAGGCGGCGGTTGCCGGTGTGCGTTCATGGCGGCGGCCGGCGCGGGCTCCCGGTACCGGCACACTGTTCAGGATCTCGTGGATGATCCCGCGAGCCGAGACGTTACGCATGCGGGCCGCCGGGTTGATAATTAGCCGGTGCCCCAATACCGACAGCGCCAACTCCTTGACATCGTCGGGGATGACAAAATCACGCCCCAGGATCGCTGCGCGGGCCTGCGCTGTGCGGTAAAGTGCCAGCGTCCCCCGGGTACTCGCTCCCAGGTAAATATCTTCGTGATTGCGGGTTGCCGCCACCAGCGCGACAATATATTCCTCGATCAGATCGTCGATATAGACATCCTTGATCGCTTCCTGGAGTTGGAGCAGCGTATCGATCTCCAACACCCGGTTGATCGTATCCAGGGGATGCGCCTGGCGCTGGCGTTTGAGGATGGCAATCTCATCGCGCTGATCGGGGTAGCCCAGGTGAATGCGCAGCAGAAAGCGGTCGAGTTGCGCTTCCGGGAGCGGGAAAGTGCCCTCATACTCGATAGGGTTCTGTGTTGCCAGTACGATAAAAGGATGCGGTAGTTCATAGGTGGTACCATCTACCGTAACCTGGCGCTCCTCCATCGCCTCCAGCAGCGCACTCTGCGCTTTTGGCGTGGCCCGGTTGATTTCATCGGCCAGAACAATCTGCGCGATCACCGGTCCGGCACGAAACTCAAACTGGCGTGTCTGCTGATTAAAAATCGAAACACCTGTGACATCGGAGGGCAGCAGGTCGGGCGTGAACTGGATGCGCTTGAAGCTACACCCAATCGAGCGTGCGATGCTTTTGGCAAGAACGGTTTTGCCCGTGCCCGGCACATCCTCCAGCAGCACATGCCCCTTGCAGAGCAGCGCAATCAGAACCATCTCGACTGCCTGATGTTTTCCAACAATAACCTGTTCAACGTTCAGGATGACACGTTCTGCAACCTGTTGAATGCGACTCAATCCAGTTCCTCTCCTCGTGTAGTTATTGATCAGTCAAGATCTTGCGCACAACCATCTCGGGTACATCATCGCGGACGCTGACAGCGCCAATGGTTGTGGGCAAAACCCAGCGGATGCGCTTCTGCTGGACTTTCTTATCCCGCAGTGTGAGTGCCAGGATCTGCTCCCGGTCCACATCGGGAGGGAAGTTGGTCGGCAGACCATAAGCAGTCAGCAGTTGCTGCTGCCGTTCTACCTCCTCGGCAGTGAGGAGGCCCATGTCGGCGGCAATACGCGCGGCGGCATGCATACCAATGGCGACCGCCTCACCATGCAAGATCGTGCCGTAGCCGGTAGCGGCCTCCAGCGCATGGCCCAGCGTATGCCCATAGTTGAGGATAATGCGTTCGCCCTGCTCACGCTCGTCGGTGCTGACCACAGCAACCTTTACGGCGGCGGCGCGGCGGATGATTGCATCCGGATCGGGATGCTGCGTACATTCCGCCGGAGTCTGCAATGCGGTCGCGTGTGTTTCGAGCAGGTGAAACAGTCCGGCATCGCGGATTACTCCATGCTTGATGACCTCGGCCCAGCCTGACCGCAGTTCGCGCTCCGCCAGGGTGCGCAGGGTTAGCGTGTCCGCCAGCACCAGACGGGGTTGGTGAAATGCGCCGACCAGGTTTTTTCCCAGGGGATGGTTGATCCCGGTTTTGCCGCCGATGGAGGCATCAACCATTGCCAGCAGCGTAGTCGGGAGTTGCACCAGGGCAATACCGCGCAGTATGCTCGCTGCCGCAAACCCGGCCAGATCGCCCACAACACCGCCACCCAGCGCCAGCACTGCATCCCGCCGCTCGACACCCGCGCCTATCATCCAGGTGTAGAGGTTCCAGAGTTGCTCCGGGCTCTTGCCCGCCTCACCGGAGGGCACGACATAGCTTTGCACCGGGTAGCCCACGTCGCGCAGGCGAGCCTCCAGCGCCGCGCCATAGTGCGGAAAGACAGCGCTGTCGCTCACCAGCCAGAGACTGCCTTGCAGTCCTAACTCTTCCAGGCGGCGGGGCAGCGTCTCCAGCACACCCGTCCCCACAACGACGGGGTAGCTGCTGGTTCCGGTTGTAACGGTCAGGTTGTTGTCTGGCATAACTCTATCTCGTGATGCGTGAAACGTGAAACATGATGCGTGACCTGTTGATTTTCGGGTAAAGGGATATTATTGACAGGAGTTACGCGGTGGTTCATCAAACCGGGCGTTTCACCCGGTGAACGGCAGAATCG
>CAKZQX010000324.1 GCA_937141995.1 uncultured Chloroflexaceae bacterium
GGGCGCGGTCCGGTGGCGCAGGGCACCCCGCATGCCGTGGGACCGACGCGCATCAGCTTTTCAGACAGTCTCTGAGAAATACCGGACAGCTATGTCTGGGGGTGGCATGCATCTCACGGTTGGGACGCAGATGCATGCCGGTCCATGTGACCGGATACCTATGCCGTACTCTGATCCATGTGATAGGACAGGATCAGCAGATCATGAATCTTCCCGTTGCGATCACAGGCATGCTTGCGTAGCGTTCCCTCGACCTGAAAGCCGAGATGGTGAAAAATATCCTGACCATCGACCTGATCATCCAGCATCTGCACAATCACCTTGGCTGCCTGGAGTTCCCGTGCCGCTGCGAAGATTGTCTCGGCCAGCACCGAGCCCAACCCGGCATGTCGCCAATCGTCGGCGACGACCAGGTAGATATCGGCGACATGGGTTGACCAACCGGGCAACTGCCGGACGGAGGTATACCCGACGATAGTGCCATCTTCAGCCTGAGCAACAAACTGCCGCCAGTGCTCAGCGGACGCTGCATTGGCTAGTCGGGTCGTAATCTCAGGATTCTGAAAGTCATCCTCCAGGTAAAGCGAGTCGTTCGCCGGAAGGTTTGTACCAAAAGCTTGCAGCGCCGCCCGGTCAGACTCGGCAATTGGCCGTATTGTCACCGTACGCCCATCGCGCAGTGTTTTGGTCGTGGACGCTTCAATGCGCTCTGTTTGAGTCATTCGTTGCCTCCTTAAAGTGCGGTTCGTGGCTCAATTTGGGGATTGCCATATTATAGTAGCCTCGGTTACAGTGGGGTTACGCCGGCATCTGATGGAATAATGGGTGTATTCCTCTTCAGAAAGCCACAAAACGCGATTTGTGATCCCTCCACTTGCAACATAGCCATCTTATACTATAATGTAACTGCCCTCTACTATACAACGTGAACGACCGTTTTACCAGTTTGTACGGCCATAGGTGGGGTTTCCATCTGTGGGAAGGGTCATTTGTAGGAGGCAGTAATTTGACGCCGCAAAGAGGCGGAGCACCAACATGGTAAAAAGACAACGCGCAGATTGTATGACGGAGGACGAACTGCGCTACGTATTTTTGCCACAAGGTAACAGTAAGCTTAGAGGAGGTCAACGATGAGCAACAATGGTCGCGAAGTTGTCGTGCTCAGTGGTGTTCGGACGGCTATCGGCGATTATGGTGGGAGTCTGAAAGATTTTCCGCCAACGGAACTGGCTGCGATGTGTGTACGTGAGGCGGTCCAGCGAGCTGGCGTCGATCCTAAAGATGTTGGCCACTCAATCTTTGGGAACATTATCCACACCGATGCACACGATCACTATCTGGCCCGTGTTGCCGCCATTAATGGCGGTTTGGCGCACGATACCCCGTCGCTGACCCTGAACCGGTTGTGCGGCAGTGGTCTGCAGGCGGTTATCTCGGCGGCACAGTTAATTATTCTCGGCGATACCGACAGCGCGGTTGCCGGTGGTGCTGAGAGCATGAGCCGCGCGCAGTATTGGGCACCTTCGATGCGCTGGGGTCAGCGAATGAACGATGCCAAGATGGTTGACGCCATGGTCGCTGCCTTGTCTGATCCCTTTGATGATTGCCATATGGGTGTAACGGCTGAGAATATCGCCAAGAAGTGGGAGATCTCGCGCGAAGATCAGGATAAGCTGGCCGTGATGAGCCATGGTCGCGCGATCAAGGCGATTGATGCCGGTTACTTCAAGGATCAGATCCTGCCGGTTGAGATCAAGTCCCGCAAAGGTACGACGGTTGTCGATACTGACGAGCACCCCCGCCGGGATGCCACTGTCGAAGGTATGGGCAAGCTCCGCGCGGTGTTCGATAAGGCGGGGAGTGTGACGGCCGGCAATGCCTCCGGGATTAACGATGCAGCGGCAGCAGTGATCCTGATGGAGCGCAGCACGGCGGAGAAGCGCGGTCTGAAGCCGCTGGCCCGGTTGGTTGACTATTCGTTCGCGGGTGTCGATCCGAAGTACATGGGTATCGGCCCGGTGCCGGCGGTGCGCACGCTCATGGAGAAGACCGGCCTGAGCCTCAGTGATATGAACCTGATCGAGCTGAATGAGGCGTTTGCATCGCAGGCGCTGGCGGTAATGCGCGATCTGGAGCTTGATGTGGAAGATGAGCGGGTCAACCCCAATGGCAGCGGTATCTCGCTGGGACATCCCATTGGCGCGACCGGCGCGATTCTGACGGTCAAGGCGGTGCATGAGCTGCAGCGCACCGGTGGACGCTATGCTCTGGTCACGATGTGTATCGGTGGCGGACAGGGTATTGCCGCTATTTTCGAGCGACTGTAAGCCCGGCGTACGGAGTATCCGGAATGGTAATGTTATGCGTGCTGCCGAGACGTACTTTCGGTAGCGCGCATGACCCACGTTTGTAGCATAAGGGAGGTACACCTGTGGGGAAGCTTGATGGACAGGTAGCAATTGTTACTGGTGCGAGCCGTGGTATTGGTCGCGGTATCGCGCTGCAGATGGCCCGGGAGGGGGCCAAGGTTGCCATTAATTATCGCAGCAGTGAGGCGCAGGCGCAGGAACTGGCTGACGAGATTAAAGGGTTTGAAGGCGAGTGTATGCTGGTTCAGGCGGACGTTGGTTCGCCGGATGAGGCGCGCGATATGGTGCGTCGGGTCTTTGAGCAGTGGGGCCGGATTGATGTTCTGGTTAACAATGCCGGCATTACTAAGGACCGCACGCTGCGTAAGATGGGCGATGAAGACTGGCAGAAAGTTGTCAATGCGAACCTGGGCAGCGTTTTCTACTGCACCTCTGCCGTTATGCCGATTATGGTCAACCAGACCCATGGGCATATTATCAACATTAGCTCGATGAATGGTCAGGTTGGGGCAGTGGGTCAGTCGAACTACTCGGCAAGTAAGGGTGGTATCATCGCGTTTACCCGCACTGCTGCGCTGGAGTTGGCCCGCTTCAACATTACGGTGAATACGATTGCTCCGGGTTGGACACTGACCGATATGTTTGCCGGTGTGCCGGATAACATCCAGGATCAGATCAAGGGGCGTATTCCGCTGGGTCGTTTCGGCAGTTCGGAAGATATTGCCAAGGCCGCGGTTTTCCTGTCCACGGATGCCGACTATATCACTGGTGAGCAACTGAACGTTAACGGTGGTGCATTTATGGCGTAGGGGTATATCCGCGAGGAATCTACCTATTTTCTCGGATATGCACAATCGACTGTGCTCTCTGCCACGAGCACAGCCGATCGGTAGAATAAAACGCGCTTTTCTCTCCTGTTACCACAAACGATACAAGACCAGAAACGTGTTTTTTCAGGTGGGGAGTGCGGAGTGGATTTCTCCGTCTCTCCATCTTATATTGACATACTTTTCGAGGTGCCATAACCATGGGTTGTGCGACCCGTTATTTATGCCTACTTCATCGATTTGGTGACAATGTCTTGCAGATTGCTGGTGTAACCCTGCCAGACTTGCAGCATCTCATTCGTCAACCGATGCTGGGTTTTGATCGCGTCTTCAACGGCCTGGTCGGCCGAGTTCCGCAGACTGCGGTTGTAGTTCCAGTTCTTGAGCACGACATCAAATGCCATATCAGTGCTTGCCACCATCAGTTCGTTCCAGGCATTCATCGAGCGGGTTGCCATCTCCTGAGCATCAAGATATTGTTGGCGAACCTGTTCCTGAACGTCTACCATGGGAGAACTCCTTTCACGTCTCTAAGACCTGGTACTCCGTGGGAAGAGTATTGCCGGTAGAGCGTGCGATGCATCGCATTATGCGTTATACTTATAGTTACACATGATTGTTTTATAATCATTGGCATTTATGGTAGCCACACGAGTTACAGATGAGTTCAGGCAGCAGGCCGGTGCGCTGCTCCGGCAGGGGTTATTGATGACCCGTTTAACGCCGCCCCCACAGCAAACACGCCTGCTTTCCCGGCAGCGGATGACGACGCTGCTGTCTGCCTGTGCCGATTATCCGCTCACGCTGCTGATTGCGCCGGCCGGTAGTGGCAAGACTACAGCACTCGCAGACTTTGCGGTGAGTGGCGGCTGGCCGATTGCCTGGTGCCGTATGGTTGCCGATGATAGTCCCGCCTCGCTGGTGCGTCACCTGACTGCGGCGTTTGGTACGGTTGTGCCGGTGCATGAGGAGTTGATTTATGCCGCGCTGGAGCAGGCGGCGGAGCCGGCCAGTGCTGCGTCGGTGCAGGCGGCGTTGGATACGCTGGTCAATGAACTGGTTGTTCACCTCAATGATGATACGTTCCTGATCCTGGATAACTACTATCTGGCTGATCAGCATCCCGAACTGCGCGCAGTGATCGAGCGGTTGCTTACGGTTCAGCCGGCACAGTTGCATCTGCTTTTGTCGAGCCGATATGAACCGATCCTGCGGGTGCTGGCAACCGTTCGGGCGCGGGGTGAGGTGTGTCAACTGGGGCAGACGGATCTGGCGTTTACAGTGGAAGACTCACAGGCGCTGTTTGCCCTCTATGACCGATTGCCCCCCACGGATGTGGCCG
>CAKZQX010000325.1 GCA_937141995.1 uncultured Chloroflexaceae bacterium
CGGCGGCGCGTACCAGGCTGCGTGCCAGGGCCATAAACATCGCCGCCGGGACACCTTTGTCGCTCACATCGGCAATGACCACCCCCAGGGTGGCCGGCTCCGGTTCCGTGTCGGGCTGTTGCTGCCCGGCCGGCAGCTCCCAGAAGTCGAAAAAATCGCCGCCAACCAGCCGGGCCGAGCGCCAATCGGCCGCGATATCCCAGCCGGGCAGGCACGGCGGCGCGGCGGGCAGCAGCGAGGTCTGGATCTCGCGCGCCACGCGTAGTTCCTGCTCCAGCCGTTCGGCTTCGGCGGCCTCATCCGACAGCAGGACACTCTCCAGGGCGCGGGCAATCTGGCCGATTGCCCCATCGTAGAGCGCCCGGTGGCGCGGGTGGGCCGGATGCTCAGGCGCGTCGTAGTCGATGATCAGCACCCCGATCAGGCTGGCGCGCGCCAGCAGCGGCAGCAGATCCAGCGTGCCGCTGCCGCAGACGGGGATAATCTGCGGGAAGGCCGCGCGTTGCGCCTGGGCATCCGTCAACCGCACCGGGGCCAGTTCATGCTGCACCCGGTCGAGCAGGGGAGCGGTCTGCCCGGCGATACACTGGCCCAGCAGTTCATCCCGTTGCGCGCGCCTGAGGCCATACGCCGCCAGGATTTTAAAGCAGTGCTCGTCTCGCTCCCAGAGCAGGCAGAAGCAGCGCTCACAGCCAACCAGCAGCGGCGGTAGACGTACCAGCGTCGGCAGCAACTCATCCAGCGTTGCTGCCCGCCCGATATTCTCCGACACCTGGAGCAGCGCGTTGAGAATCCAGGCCTCTTCCTGTTGGGCAGTATACGAGTTGGCGCTGTCGATGGCAATCGCAATCTGGTCGGCCAGGGTGCGCATAATAAACAGATCATCGTCATCAAAATCATCCGGCTGCGCGCTCTGGACATCAAGTACGCCCAGGATCTGCGCACCCACCCGCAGCGGCACCGCCAGTTCCGAGCAGGTGGCCGAGTAATCGTCGATATAGCGCGGGTCGCTCCGCACATCACCCACCAGCACCGGTTGACCGTCCGCAACGGCGCTGCCGACCAGGCCTTCTCCGATCCGTAACTGCCGCGTCCGCATCCACGCCAGATCGATATCATCATCGTCATCGGCAGTACTGGCGCGAAAGGTAATGACATTACTGTCGGGGGTGGTGGTAAAGATATGCACGGGATGGTAGTGAAAGTAGCGGCGAATCAACCGGACGACGGCGGGCAGCAGCTCTTCCAGATCCAGAATGGCAGTGACATGTTCGCTCACCTGGTGAATGGCCTGGAGTTGATGAACGCGCCGTTGGGTCTCGTCAAAGGCGCGGGCGCGGGTAATCGCCACGGCGGCCTGGTCGGCGATCAGCGAGAGCAGCCGCAGGTCGTCGGCATCAAACGCCGCCGGGCGATAGCTCTGAATGGAGATGCTGCCAATCACCGTTTCCCCGGCGATCAGCGGCACATAGATGCCGGAGCGCGGCGGGTGTTCGCTCTGGTAGCGCGGGCGCGCGGGCAGGCGCTCCATCTCCTCGGCAAAATCCTCTACCAGTAAGGCCCGCCCGGTCTCCCGCATCCAGCCAACCAACCCATCGCCCGCGGCCAGCGTGACAGTCAGTTGCGGCAGGCGCACCCGGTCCTGCACGCGCACCACCAGCGTAAAATGCTCGCCTGCGAAGAGTCCCAGGTGAAACGAGGAGGTATCCACAATCTTGCTGGTTTCCCGATAGATCAACTCGCAGAGCGCCGCAACATCCTGTTCGCTACGAATGATGGCCCGGCTGACTTCATTGAGCAGGGCCAGTTCGCGCACCGAGCGGCGTTGCGTTTGCAGGCGCAACCCGGCGCGCCGCATAGTAGCGCTGGTGGCGAGCAGGCTGATACCGGCCAGAAGAAAGTAGCCGATCCCCAGGTCGCTGTAGATCGCGGCAATCAGCGCGGCCAACGGCAGCGGCGCAAGCTCGGCACTCAACACTGGCCGCCAGGAGGAACGCCACCAGGTCTGCACACCGGTCCAACCCCCTTGCAGATACTCGCGCCCGAGGCGTCCCAGTTGCAGCAGGCCGCCATAACCCAGGATCATCCCCGTCAGCAATGCGGGCACGCTGGTGCCGTCCGACCCGCCGGTGAGCAGATACACGGGCGCTGCGCCGCCCAGAATGCCCAGCACACGCAGGCCGCTCCGCAGCAGGGGCCGGCCCACCAGGGTGTAGAAGGTGCGCGGGAACCCATAGATAAAGGGCACTGCAATACCAAACAACAGCCCTTCGCCGGCAGCAATCAGCGCGCCGACGGGTGGCCCCAGCGCCAGCGCCGCTGCCAGCAGGATCACCCCCACCAGGGTGTGCGGATCGCCCTGGGGCTGCCGAAAACCCAGGCTATCGATCAGTAGGGCCACCAGGCCAAACAGGAGCAGCACCGTCAGCGGCATGACCGGGCGGGGTGTCAGCAGCAGCAAGAGCCAGCCGCTCCCCCCGACCAGCAGACAGTAGAGGCTGACGAGTTGCGCGCGCCTCACGCGCGGCCCTGCCCAAATGCATCCTGCGCCTCTTCCACCGTGGCGTGGATGGCGAAGACCTGCGCGAAGCCGGTGATATCGAAGACCTCCAGCACCTGGGGTTGTAACGCTGCCAGGCGCACTTCCCCGCCGAGCGTCATCAGATCTTTGCGGATCAACAACAGGGCACGCAGGCCGCTGCTGCTCATAAAGGGTACATCACTCAGATCCAGGAGCAGGTAGCGCGCCCCGTCGTCAATGCGAGTGCGAACTTCGGCACTCATCCGGGGCGAGGTGACGGCGTCGATCCGGCCATGCAGGGGAAGCAGCGTCACATCGGTCTGGGTCTCGCTCGTCAACTGCTTCACCAGAGTGAGCAGATTCCCCGCTTCGGGATCAAAGTCAAAGCGCACCGCATCCATCAAACGGGTCATCAGATAAATGCCCAACCCACCGACCTGGCGCTCCTCCAGGGGCAGTTCGAGGTTAGGCGGTTCGACCGCCTGCGGATCAAACCGGCGGCCATGGTCGCACAGCCGGATCACCAGGCAATCGTCTTCACAATACCACTCCACGACGATATTACCGGGGTTTTCGGAGTCGTAGGCATATTGAATAATATTGGTAGCCGCCTCATCGACGGCCAGTTGTACCTGCCAGGTTGCCCGCTCGTCGAGGCCCAGTTGTTCGGCGGCTGCCGTGATAAAGGCGGTAATCTGCGCCAGCGCATCCAGATTGGCGGTGAGCGTCAGCGTTTCCATACGTTCACACATCTAGAACGAGCCCACGGCATCGACGGTATCGCTATACATCTCAAAGAGCGCGGTAAACCCGGTCAGGTCAAAGACCTCCTTGATCCGGGGCGGCAGATGCGCGATCCGAATATCGCCGCCCTGGAGATCGGTCACGTTCCAGTCCCGCGCCCGTTTGCGCGCTTCGATCAAGACCCGCAAACCGGGGCTGCTGATATAGTCCAGTTCCGCCAGATCCAGCACAATGCGGTGGCGCCCCTCGGCAAACAGGTCATCCAGCGCCTGCTTGAGTTGTGGGGCGGTGGTGGCATCAACCCGCCCGGTCACGCTAAGCAGATCGACCCGATTGAAGCGGCGATGCGCGATCTCCATATGCCCTCCTTCACGGTTGTATGGCAGCAAAATGCCCTGTATGCTCGATTATAGCACACAGGGCGCGGGGATTTTATCCATCTTAAGTTGGGGGTATCGCAACCCTACAGTGGGAGTACCGGGCTGATCTGAACGCCCACCGCGTACATCACGCTATGATGAGGATATAAATGTATCCGCCACAGCGCGCGCTTGCTCTTCTTCGGCGACTACCGGCTCCGGCGGGGTTGGGGACAGCACCACCGTATGGGCCGCACGGAGCTTGTGGAGATAGGCCAGCGACTCGACGGCCGCCTCATGCACGTTGGTGTCGCCATCGCGCACGGCGCAGGTCAGCGCGTCGATGACTTCCTGGGTAGCGGCGGCTTCGCCCATGGTACCCAGCGCGCGTGCGGCCGCCTCGCGCGCATAGAAGTCGGGATCTTGCAGCAGGGCCGTCAGCTTTTTGATCAGGGGCGGTGCGCTGGCCGGCTCCCCGATTTCACTCAGAACCAGTGCGGTCGCGGTGCGCACAAAGCTATCTTGCTCATCGAGACAGACTGATAGATAGTCGATCAACTGGGGTGAGACAATCCGCTCGCGGAATGCACCCAGCGCCCGGGCTGCCGCATAGCGCGTCTTCAAATCGCAATCGAAGATCGCCACCTTGATCAAGGCTTTGACCAGCGGCATAGGCGGGGTTCCGGCCAGATAGCCCAGTGTCCGCGCTGCCGCCGCGCGCACATGGGCCGCGCTATCCTTCAGACTATCGCGGAGCAGCACCAGATCCGCCGAGGTGTAGTGCCCCTTGCGCTGATGGAGGCTACGAATGGCATCATAGCGCATCTGCCAGCCGGGGTCGGTCAGCAGGCGGTGGAGCCGGGTGAATTCATCGGCGTCATAGCCGGCGAGTTCATGCAGCAGCGTCAGGCGTAGCCACTCGTCGCGGGAACTGTTCAGGCGTTGGCGGGCCAGATGAATCACATCGAGCGCAACGATCAATTGCTCAACAGCCGTGCGCAACGGGACGGTTGTGCGTAACTCCCGCTCCAGCAGATGTGCCGCCTGGTAGCGCATCTGGGCCGCGCGCCGCACAATATGATCAGCGCCCGGACCCTGCGTGATCTGGGCCAGGGCCAGCACTGCGGCAACCGGCTCACGCTGGTAGGCATCCAGAAAGGGCTCCAGCGTGCGGACGGCGAGGTACGCGAGTACTGTTGTTGTACCGGTCAGTTGAATATCCTGGCGCGGATTGCGGGCAAAGGTGTTGAGTCGTTCGACAATATGCGCGCGCCATCTGTCCTGGTTAAACATAGTTGTATGCCATTTCGTCGTTTTGCTTGTACGCTGGCCTATGCCCTCCGCCAGTGAGTCTTTATTATAACATAATGGATAGAGCTTTGTCAGCCGATTTCTTTACATGATGATGACGAAAAATCGGCAAAGAAAGTTGCATTCAAAACCATCCGGCGCTAGACTGCCGGCAAGCCGGGCACAGTGCCGGCTTGCTCCACCGGCTGTTCCCGGTTCGCCGGATGGGTGTTCTTTCTCGACAGATAGTCGGCACCGGGATGACAATCCGCTCACCGGGTGGGCTGCGGCGAGGCAATGTGACGAACATATGCCGGGTTGCGCGTATAATCCGAACAGCGCCGGTTGGACATGGGGGCGGTTGCACGCGCGCAGCAGCATGGCTACACTATACGGTTATTTGGCAAGGATTTTATTTGGCAAGGAGTGGGAATTGCATGAGTGAACCAACATCAACGTCCCGCCGCATACGGCGGCAACGCCTGGGTCTCCGGCCGGGGACGGAACCCTACTACCGCATTACTGAGCACACGGATACACGGCTGGTGCTGGATTCACAGCCCGGCGCGAATCGGCGGGCGGGCTATCGGTTTATGGCGCGGGGAACCGCGCTGCTGCTGCTGGGGTTCATTTTCTTTTGCGTGACCTATACAACGCTGGCGGAGCAGGCAGAGGGAGCGTTCCTGAGTGTGGCCTTCGGCACAATTGTCATGGGGTTGCTGGGCTGGTTCGGTCTGAGTAGCCTGGTCAGCGGCTGGGCGATTGCCACAACCGGTAATACGATTACGCTGGACACGGCGGCCCGGTCGCTGGTTTACATCCAGCGCAGTCGGGTGCTGCACCGGATGCGCGAGCGCACCCAGACGCTGCACCTGGAGCAGGTGGCCCGGCTGCGGTTGCGCCCGCGTACGTTTAAGCCACCCGGGCTGCTGCAACGCCCGCGCCCGATTGTAGCGCTGGAGTTTGTCACCGACGAGGGCAATACCTGGTTGATCGATAGCGCGGATGATTCGGCGGCGCTGCAACCGGCAGCCACAGCCGTCGCGCAGATGCTGGGGCTGGAACTGGAGGTCAGGGAGCGGGGACAGCATGCGGAGCAGCGCGCAGCCGGCGCGGATAATGCCTGAATGCGGTTAGCTAACATTCTCTATCCAGGGGTTGCACCCCCCGATCTGACGTGCTATACTTTTTGCTCCCAGGGATTGGATCGGATTGGATTTTGGATTAAGGGTGGTTTGTGAGACAAAGGCAGCAGCATGAAGGTGCGTTACGGCGCTCAATCGGACCTTGGTCTGAAGCGTGAAGTCAATCAGGACTGTTACGGAATAGCCGAGTCGCTCCAGCCGGACCGGCAGGAACATCTGCTGGTTGTCTGCGATGGGATGGGTGGGCATATGGCGGGGGAAGTTGCCAGCCGCCTGGGTGTGAATGCTTTTCTGGCGTACTACTACAGCGCGGATGCGGCCGACCGTCATACCCTGCTGCAAGCGGCGCTGGTTACGGCGAATCGGCAGATCCACGAGCAGGGTCGCGGGACGATGGGGACAACCAGTGTGGTGGCGCTGCTTCTCGGCGACCAACTGCATGTTGCGAATGTGGGCGACAGCCGGGCATACTTGCTGCGCAATCGGCAGATCCGGCAAATTTCGCAGGATCACTCGTTTGTGGCCGAGCAGGTTGCCGCCGGGCTGTTGACGCCGGAGCAGGCGCGGGTGTCGGCGCATCGCAATATGATTACGCGCGCACTGGGGCATCAGGCCGATGTGCAGGTTGATCTCTTCCCGCCAATACCGCTCCAGCCGGGGGATAGCGTGATCCTCTCGACGGATGGAATGCATGGGCTGATTGAAGATAGTGAGATTGCCGGGATTGTCAGTACGTTGCTGCCGGAGGCGGCAGTGCAGCATCTGGTGGCGCTGGCGAATGAGCGCGGCGGGACGGATAATATTACCGTGGTGATCGCGCAGGTTGTCCCGCCGGAGGAGGTGCTTGATGCGCCGGCGGCCGGGTCGCTGCCGATCACGCAACCTCTGCCCGCGCCGCAACCGCCCCTCCCGCCGGCGGCGGCCGCCACGGACGCACCGCCCCCCCCGCCGGCGGCGGCGGAGCGCCCCCTGACGCAGCGGGGCGCGCTGCTGGCGCTGGCGACGCTGCTGCTGTTGCTTGCCGTTGGTGCGCTGGCCTTCTGGTTTCCGCCGGGTGGAAGCACCGTTAATTCCCCCGCTGCGCCGGCAGCCTCGGTCACGACGACACCCTTCCCGACAACTGCCACGGCCGGCCCCGTGCCGAGCCCGACCTCCGGCGGGACAACGACCACGCAGCCCACCCAAACACCGGAACGCGCACTTACCCCCACCGTGCTACCCGCCGCTACCGCTACGCCGGTGCCGCCGCCCGGTGAGACGCCGGGTGCCGGCGGCACCCGGCGGCGCGTCTGACAGCGGGCAGACAGCGGCCTATGGTACAATAGAAGTAGTAGAAAATATGTTCGCCGGGAGTCTGGTATGCCTATTCATGTCTTAACAGCGGCAGTCGCAGCGCAGATCGCGGCCGGTGAGGTGGTTGAGCGACCGGCCTCGGTGGTCAAAGAACTGGTGGAGAATGCGCTAGACGCGGGGGCGCGACGGATTGCGGTTGAGGCGCGGGGCGGGGGGCTACGCGAGCTGAAGGTACAGGATGACGGCTGCGGGATTGCGGCGGCCGAGGTGGAACTGGCCTTTGAGCGGCATGCCACCAGCAAGCTGCGTTCTGCCGATGATCTCTGGGCCATTAATACGCTGGGCTTTCGCGGGGAGGCGCTACCCAGCATCGCCAGTGTGGCGCAGGTGGTCTGTATTACCCGGACAGCAGATGAAGAACTGGGGAGTGAACTGCGCATTGCGGGTGGGGAAGTGCAGGCGCGCACGCCGCGTGGCTGTTCGTCCGGTACCAGCATCAGTATCCGTAATCTCTTCTACAATACGCCGGTGCGGCGCGAGTATTTGCGCTCCGATGCTACCGAGATGAGCGCGATCAGCACGGTCGTGCAGCAGTATGCGCTGGCCTATCCGGAGGTGCGCTTTACGTTGCTGCTGGATGGACGACTGGGATTGCAGACCAGTGGCGACGGCGATCTGCGCGCGGTGTTGATCGAGTTGTATGGGATCGATGTGGCGCGGCAACTGCTGCCGGTTAT
>CAKZQX010000326.1 GCA_937141995.1 uncultured Chloroflexaceae bacterium
TCAGTGTAACCGCCTCGTACTGGGTATTGTTGAGCGGCCCCAGCGTACCGCGCAGGAAGAGTTCGAGATATCCCAGCAGTGATGTCAGCGGTGTCCGCAGTTCATGCGAGAGTGTCGAGAGAAACTGGCTTTTAATCCGATCAAGTTCCTGAAGTTCTGCATTGGCGGTACTCAGTTCACGTACGCGTTGTTCCAGGCGCTCGACCAGCTTATGGTTATACTCGCGTAGCACGGCGGTCTCAACAACGGCGGGTACAAACTCGCGCTTCCCGGAGATAAACTCGGCAATCTGGTTCGGCAACCGGCGCACATCGACCGGCTTGGAGATATAGCCGTCACACCCGGCGACCAGGGCATGCTCCCGTGCGCTGGGCCGATTATCGGCGGTTAGCGCTACAATCGGCGTGGCATGCAGATGTGGCAGACTGCGCAGGCGCGTGGTTGTCTCGTAGCCGTCGAGACCGGGAATATTAAGATCAACCAGCACCAGCACCGGCTGGGTTTCGCGGGCCAGCGCCAGCCCCTCCGGGCCGTCACGGCCGATCAACACGGTGTAGCCGCGTGTAGTCAGGATGCGCTGAATCAGGCGTTGATTGTCGGGATTATCTTCAATATAAAGAATAACTGGTTGTTCTGTCATAGTTGTTATTGCCGTATGTGTTCTGTTGCGCTTTCGCCAGGTCTATCTATTGCCGTCAAGCGGGTGTGGAGCGGAGCATGGCGCAGGCTCCGTCACCGTTTCGGCCATTAGCATGGGTATACAGGTGGGCAGCGTAAAGGTAAAGGTACTCCCCCGACCGGGGACACTCTCAACCCGGAGCGTGCCCCCGTGCGCCTCAACCAGGCGACGGGTAATTGCCAGCCCTAACCCGGTTCCGCGTGTGCGGCTGCGCCGTCCATGAAACTGGCTAAACTCATCAAAAAGCTGGTGCTGACGTTCCAGCGGAATGCCAATGCCCGTGTCAACAACACTGATCGTGAGATATGCCGCCGGCGTCCGGTGTGCGCTGATGGTAATCGATCCCCGTTCCGTAAATTTAACGGCATTTGACAGTAAATTTAGCAATATCTGGCGGACCCGATCGGCATCCGCATCAACATGGGGAACATCGTCCGGGAGATCAAGCAGCAGGCGCACATCCCCATCCTGGCATAATCCTTCCATCGTATCGACAACTTCGCCAATCAGCGTTGCCGGCTCGACAGGCGACCGATCCAACTCCAGATGTCCGGCCTCGATGCGGGCCAGATCGAGCAGATCGGTGATCAGATTGAGCAGGAAGCGACCATTGCTATAGATGCTCTGCATATCCTCGCGCTGCGTGGGCGTGAGTGGATGATCAAGATCGTCCAGCAGCACCGCTGAGAAGCCAATGATGGCATTTAGCGGGGTGCGCAGTTCGTGCGATACCGAGGCCAGAAAATCGCTCTTGCGCCGGTCGGCAAGCTGCACCCGTTCCAGCGCTGATCGCAACTCCGCGGTACGTTGGGCGACCTGCCGTTCAAGGTCATCGTAGAGCCGCACATTCTCGATAGTCACTCCGGCCATGTGTGCAAACATGTGTAGTTGTCCCTGCATTTGCGTGGAGATACCGACTGCCGGGACGGAACTCTCGGCGGAGAGCAGCCCAATAACGCGCTCGTCGCGCCCCACAATCGGTATTTGCACTCCGGGCCGGCTGTTGCGAATGGTTGGATCATGCTGCCCGGTAGGAACACTCTCCACCATGCCGGCGGCACTATCCAGCGAGAACAGCGTTGCGTTGGCGACTTCCAGAAAGTGCCGCGCCTGCGCCTCATTACCTGGACCGAACGAGGCCGCCGCCACCCGCAGGATGTCGTCTTCCACCAGGTAGAGCACCGCGCGCGTAAACCCGAACTGCTCGCAGACGATGCGAGGAATCATCTCCAGCAGGTGTGGCAGGTCCAGCATTGTTTTGAGTTGGTTTGAGACCGTACTGAGTAGCATGAGCCGATGTGCATTCTCCTCCAGTTCCGCAACTTTCTGCTGCAGGGAACTGGTCATTATGTTAAATGCCTGAACCAGTTCGCCAATCTCATCCGTGCCTGTCGGGGGAAGCCGCTGATCCAGGTGCCCGCCGGCCACCTGGTGGACACCATGGCGTAGCGCGCGAATTGGGCGGGTGAAGGAGTGAACCATCACAATACCGGCCATGCAGATCAGCAGAGCACTCACAACCAGCAGCAGCAGCAGTCGGGTCTGGCCCAGGTGCCGATCATTGCGCTGACGGCTCTAGCCATGACGGG
>CAKZQX010000327.1 GCA_937141995.1 uncultured Chloroflexaceae bacterium
CAGTGCGCCGACTGGATTAGGATTAGTGCAGTACGGCGCAGGCCAGGGCAAAACCACCTACCTGAACCCGGGATGAGACCAGTTGCCGCGTATTATCCGCTGTCCCCTGGTCTCACGGCGAAATATCCGGGGCTTCCTCAGCTTCCTGGGCCCGCCGGATCAGCCGGCGAATGCCGTCAAGCAGGGCTTCTTCCGGCGAGGGGTACGGCCCCCACTGACCCAGATCGGTTGTCACCATAAATCCGCCCGATGCGGTGTCAATCGAAAACCCGGCGGCGCGCAGAGCCGCAATCAGGGTGCTATCCATATGCCTGCCTCCTCATTGGTTATAGGGCATTCCAACCCGGCTGCATTGCCGGTGCCCGGGATTACCGCCTGGTTCGGCGTAGCATGTTCCGCTACCAGTCCTGCCCCGGCGTTATCTATCTTCACCGGCGATAAGATCAATCTTATGCTGTGACAGGGTCCGGGTCAAGTCAGTTAGCGCCGCCCTGTTATGCGCCAGCCGTCCGAGACCCGTAACGATGACCACATCAAAGTTCCCTGTCTCCACCTGCTGCATCAGGCCAATCAAACCTGGTAAATCAACCCCATTCTCATCGCTGGCTTTATCCTTAAACTCCTGCACAACGTTGAGCCCCCGCCGTCGGGCCACTTCACGACAGCGCTTCACCTGATCTTCGATGTTGGTTCCTTTTGCGTAAATCGCTGCATTGTGCATGTCGGATCCTCCTCTCATATAAATGTACCGTTTCAGCATAGCGCGTATCCCTGATGAATGTCAACCTGCCGGGCCGAAACAAACGTGACCGGCAGTTCATCAATCCTGTTTACAAGTTTGTCATTTTGGGAACATTGCGCCACCCTGATCGAAGGTATTTATGGCTTCTGGAAGCGCTATACGTTGTCTAAGCCTCAGCCGTCGTCTGCCGGAAATGACAAGATATTTATATTAATGCGGTATAATTTTTCTAGTATAGAACGTTGTTCTCTATGGAATCTGTAACACAGGTGGTACGGTACAGTGAGGTAAAACCTATGCGCCCCAACGTTTTGGTAGTTGAAGACACGCAGCAATATCGGGATAATTTCTGCAAGCTGCTGAGTTCATGTTTTCCCGACATTCGCATCACCGATGTCGAGGATGGAACGACTGCGCTCAGTATAACGCGTCTGGTCCATTTTGATCTGATCATTATCGACTACTATCTGCGGGCATTAAGCGGGGGCGATATTGTCCGGCATTTGCGCCGGCGTGCCAATGCCTCAGGGGTTGCGCTGCCGCCGATCATCGTGATGTCCAGTCATCCCGATGTTGCTATCTTCACGCGCACAATGGGCGCGACAGCATTCCTCAGCAAGCCGGCCCGCGCCGAAGATGTGATTGCGCTGGTGGGGCCACTCCTGGAGCAGTCTACCGGCATATTGGAAGCCGGGCTGGCGGCACGCGAATTCTCCGGGTAAGGTGTAACCGGCTATTATGCCGGAGGCCATAGCCTTGTAAATGCAGGCATCCGGACACCCTGAATTCGCTAGACAAAAGATTGCGGCACCAGTCACCGCCATCCATTTCCGGACGGTGTTTTGTTAAAGTCTAAGCTGAACCAGAGCGGCTTACCCGACACTGCGCGAACGCACGCGCCACAGCAGTGGCCGGGTGCCGGTACTGCGCGGCGACCGGGCTGGTTGCGGCGGCGTGTCAGGTGCTGCTGTCCGGGCAGATCCGTCAGGTTGCGCTGTGACGGCAATCTGCGCCAGAATCGGGCCGAGTATGTTCTCAATCTCATCGGCAAAGATTGGTTTCCCCAGGAACGCCGCCGCGCCCATTGTGCGTGCAAAGATCGAAATATCCGGCTGCGAAGACATCACCACAATGACCGGCATAGGTATGCCGGTTACACTGGCGCGCTGACGCAGATGGCGCACCACATCCCCACCCGTGATTGACTTCAACTGATAGTCAAGGATGATCAGATCGAACTGGTGCCGGCGCGTCAGGCTCAGGGCGCTGGTGCCGTCTTCGGCGGCGCGAATGCGAGCCTGGGGGAAACATGACTGGAGTAGTTCGCAAAAGCTCTCCCGATAGATGCGGGTATCTTCTACGACAAGAATGTTGATTGTGCTGTTCGTGTTCATAAGGGTAGTCCTGTGTTGCGATGTTGCGAATAATCTTGCTACATGTATACAAACGCAGAGTTACCTCAAAATGACACGGTCTGCATGGTAAAGATGTTGTCATATTCGAACCAGTTCTAGCTCAACATTCTTTTTACCAATCGGGCAGGCATTCTCGGTAGGAGAATGGGTTTTTCCTCATAACAATGCCGCTTCCGGCGCATGCGCGAGACACAACCAACACGCATTCACTGCACCACTTGATGAAAAAGCTGTCACATTTTCAGTCACTTCTCTGATTCGAGGCTGATGCCGGGCGATATTCGGGATGCTGCATCAGGAAGGTTTCCAGCCCGGTCGGGTGAATTTTGATCACACCGTCATCTTCCTGCTTGTAGGTCAGTCCCTGATCCAGCCATTGCCGGATCGTCTCCGGTTCAACCTGGGCCAGGCGAGCGGCTTCGTCAATCGTCATATACTCATACATCGGTAGCGCCTCCTCTGGTTTGTCTACGACTCTCAGGTAAACACGTTACGCGGTGCTTCACCGGAAGGTGTACTTCGCCTCCGGCAGCAGGCGAAACCCGGCTTCTGGGTTTGGCATCACGCCGGATATAGGCCGTACCGCGTTACGCGTGTTACATAAAACTTTAATGCTATTTTGCACATTGCGTGCCAATGCGCACCGTTCCATTATCTAACACCGACAAGAGTCACTTCACTGCGGTTGTGAAAGAGCTGCCGCGCGCCGATGATGGTATACGCCTCGGCGAAGATGCGCCGGGCCCGGTGGTAGACCGGCTCGATCCTGGCCTGGGGCAGTTTCAGCGTCATCAGTGCCGGACTGCCGGGGCGCAGACGTTCGGCAGCACGTAGCATCAGCCGGGCCGAGTCGCGCGCATCCAGCCGCATATCATTGACCACCAGGTCGAACACGTCACTGCTGCCGGTAAGAAAAGTCTCCGCATGTCCACGCCACTGCTCCACCTGGGGTAGCGCCGCCACCCGCGCATCCAGGGCCGCCGGGTCTACCGCCACAACCGTCAACCCACGCTCAACCAGCAGCCGCGTCCAGCCACCGGGGGCGGCTCCCAGATCCAGGGCGTGTCCCTGGGTGGGCCATGCCAGGTTGAATAGATCCAGGGCTTCCAGCAGCTTGAACTCGGAGCGGCTAATCTGCTCCGGCGTGCGGGCAAAGCGGCGCTCACCGCCGGGCCAGTCGCTCAGGCAGCGTGCCGTGGGCCACAACCCGATGTAAGCCTGCTCTGCGGCGCAGTAGACCGCCAGTACCTGCTGCGGGTGGCGCACATCTTCCGGTCCAAACTGCGCCAGCAGTTCGCGTAGCGGTTCGGCCAGGGCATAGCGGGTGTAGGGATGCGTAGCGCGGTTGCTCAGGCGCACCTGTACGGCGTGGGGCTGCCAGGGCCGGTCCAGCGCCAGGTTGGCGGCGATCTGGGGCAGGTAGGTTGCGGCTACGGCATCGGCGAGGCTGGTAATATCGGCGGAGCTGCCGGTCAGCGGTACCGTCAGATCTGCCGGAGCCAGGTGGCGCACAAAGACCGGCGGATCAGCGGCGAGCGTCGCGGCAAACGCCGCCGGGTCCGGCGCAGTCATCAGGGCGACACCATCGTCAAGCCAGGCATCCACCGCCACCGCCGCCTCAACCCGGCGCAATTCTTTGTGCGCCACCACGGCGGACTCCGGCGCGCAGGTAGCAATCAGGTAGGGCATAATGTATTCCTCAACTTGCTAAAAGTTACAAATGACGTAATCTTCCACGAGCAGGTGTGTTTCGCCTGCGATAACGCGGCGCTGTCATTAAACGGCTGGTTGATTGATTGTCCCCTACCGCGTAAATTCTGTAAAGTTGTGCCGACAGGCAAAGCATGCTACGATTCAGGTGCGCTGGATTAACCATCCTGAACGGCTGTGACATCATAACTCGTGAAACGTTACACGACTTACGAGGTGCCGCTTATGCTTGGTCTGTTGACTGACCTAGAAGCTGTTTTCGCCTGCGGCAGCATGGTACTTTTTTTATCTTTATTCAAGGAATTTTTGTACAAAGTACAAAAATTCCTTGA
>CAKZQX010000328.1 GCA_937141995.1 uncultured Chloroflexaceae bacterium
CTCTCCCTCGGCTGGCGCGGCTCCACCCGCCACTGGCACCGCTACGAGATGACCTACCTGATCCTGGCGGGCCTGGCAACACCGCTGGTCGTCTCGGTGCATAGTATCGTCAGTATCGACTTCGCAGTGTCGATTATCCCCGGCTGGCACAGCACGATCTTCCCGCCCTACTTTGTGGCCGGGGCGATCTTCTCCGGGTTTGCCATGGTGTTGACCCTGACCATTCCTATCCGCCGCATCTTCGGGCTGCAAGATTTTATCACCACGCAACATCTGGACAACATGGCAAAAATTGTACTGGCGACCGGACTACTGGTTGCCTATGGCTATATCAGCGAGAGTTATATCGCCTGGTACAGCGATAACCAGTTTGAGCAGTATATGCTGCTCAACCGCATGTTTGGTCCGTATGCGCATGTCTACTGGCTGGTGCTGGCGTGTAATGTTCTGGCGATCCAGCCGCTCTGGTTTCAGCGGGTGCGAACGAATATCTTTGCGCTGTTTGCGATTTCGATCATTGTCAATATCGGGATGTGGCTGGAGCGCTACATGATCGTCATTACCAGCCTGCACCGCGATTTTATCCCGGCGGCGTGGGGCATGTATGCCGGGACGTTTTGGGACTGGGCCACGTTTATCGGTACCTTTGGCCTGTTTGGTTCGCTGCTCTTTCTCTTTATCCGCCTCCTGCCGATGCTCTCGATCTATGAGATGCGCGAACTGGTGGAGGAGACCGCAGGGGAGGAAGAAACACCGCCCGGCGCGCAACGTCAACCGGTACCGTCCGGGGATTGATTCGGCCTGGCTCGATTGTATTAACCACGAAGCCCACGAAGAAATGGAAGAAACGAATGGCAGAGGCAGAGAACATACCACCAGTCTATGGCCTGATGGCCGAGTTTACCAGTCCGGATGAATTGCTGACCGCCGCGCAGCAGACCTACGCCGCGGGCTATCGCCGGATGGATGCCTACACGCCCTTCCCGGTAGAGGGATTGAGTAAGGCGATCGGCTTCCGGCGCTCGGGCGTGCCGCTGATTATGCTGATTGGTGGAATTGTCGGTGGGGGCGGCGGCTACCTGCTGCAATACTATGTCTCGGTGATCAACTACCCACTCAACGTTGGCGGGCGGCCGTTGCATAGCTGGCCGGCCTTTATCCCGGTGACATTTGAGTTGACGGTGTTAATCGCGGCGCTGGCGGGCGCAATCGGGATGCTGGCGCTGAATGGACTGCCCAAACCCTACCATCCGGTTTTCAATGTCGAGCGTTTTCAACTGGCCTCCAAAGACCGCTTCTTCCTCTGCATTGAGGCCACCGACGACCAGTTTGATCAGGCAGAGACGCGGCGCTTCCTGGAGAGTCTGAAGCCGCTGACGGTGAGTAGCGTTGAGCATTGAGGTTAACTTACACGACTTATGCAGTGCGCGTTCAAACCGGGCGTTTCACCCGATGAACGGCAGAATCGCCTGCGGCAGCATGGTACCTGTATATGCTTTTTCACAAAACATTCACTTAGTGAATGTTTTGTGAAAAAGAGTGGATTTCTTCCACCCTGCCGGAGACGAAGCGGCCTTCAGGTCTGGCACCAGGCCGAAACCAGCGCCACCGCGTAACTCGTATGAAATGAGACGAGGGAATTGTATGCACCCAGCATATCGTCGCCGCCCCAGGGAAGCATCTCCGGCTACGGACGCCCAGAAGCGCGTCCCTACCAGGAAAATCTTACCCATGAGCAGGCACGTAGGCACACTGATCTTCATCATCGGTCTGATTGGGTTGCTGCCGGCGGGCTGTAACATGCGCAGCAAGGCCCGGTTTAAGCCCTACGAGCCGAGCGCCTTCTTCGAGAATAACCAGTTGGCGCGGCCGCTGGAGCCAAACACGGTGGCGCTGGGGCAGACGCGGGTCAGCGAGTATTTCACCACCGGGCGCATCGATGGCGAACCGGCTGAAGCCTTTCCCGCCCCGGTGACGCGTGCGGTACTCGAGCGCGGTCAGGAGCGCTATAACATCTACTGCGCGCCCTGCCACGGGTTGACCGGCTACGGCGACGGGATGATCGTCCAGCGCGGGTTTATGCAGCCGCCCTCGTACCACACCGAGCGTCTGCGTAACGCGCCCCCCGGCTACTTTGTCGATGTGATTACCAATGGCTTTGGACAGATGTACAGCTACGCCGACCGCGTCTCGCCGGATGACCGCTGGGCGATTACCGCCTATATTCGCGCGCTCCAGCGCAGTCAGAATGCCGCCCTGGCCGATGTGCCGCCGGAGCAGCGCCCGGCGTTAGAGGAGGTCGAACGATGAACCAGACCGCGTCCTGGCAGGCAGAACTGAACCGTATTCAGTGGATCGCTCTGGCGATTGGTGGTGGCGCGCTGGCCCTCGCCATCCTCGTCACTCTGCTTAATCTGGTCAACCCGGCGCAGTTTTTTCAGTCCTACCTGTTTGCCTACCTCTTCTGGCTGGGGCTGGCGCTGGGCTGCTTTGGCATCAGCATGCTGCACCGGATGGTTGGCGGCAAATGGGGCTTCGTCACCCGGCGTATCCTTGAGGCGGGCGCGATGGTGCTGCCGGTGATGGCGCTGCTCTTCCTGCCCCTGGCGTTTGGCCTGCACGAACTCTACCCCTGGGCCCAACCCGAACTGGTCGCCGCGGAGGAGGCGCTGCAACATCGGCAGGTGCTCTACAATCCGATGGGCTTTCTGCTGCGCGCGGCGCTCTACCTTGGTATCTGGATCGGCTTTGCTTACCTGCTGCGCCGCTGGTCGCTGGCCCAGGACCGCACCGGCGACCCGGCCTACGCCGTCCGCATGCGCCTGCTCAGTCGCGCCGGGATGCTGCTCTATGTGCTGACGGTCACCTTTGCCGCCTGGGACTGGGCCATGTCGCTGGAGGCGCACTGGTACTCGACGATCTATGGCGTACTCTTCATCAGCCGGGAGGCGGTGATTGGGCTGGCCTTTGCCATCGCACTGTTGGGGCTGCTTTCACGTCGTCCGCCCCTGGCGGAGGTGGTCACGCCGGAACACTTCTATGACCTGGGCAAGCTGCTGCTGGGCTTTGTGATGATCTGGGCCTACATCCATCTCTCGCAGTTCCTGATTATCTGGGCGGGCAATCTGCCGGAGGAGGTAACCTGGTACACCGCGCGGATTCGCGGCGGGTGGGGCTGGATCGGGCGCTTTTTGATCCTGACGCTGTTTGTACTGCCCTTTGTGCTGCTGCTCTCGCGGCGACTCAAGTTCTCTATTCCTACGCTGTCAACCCTGGCGGCGGCGATTGTGCTGCTCTATCTGGTGGATCTTTTCTGGTTTATCGTGCCGACGTTCCACCCGGCGGATCTGCAGATCCACCTGTTCGATCTGCTCATCCCGCTTGGGATCGGCGGGATCTGGGTGGCCGCGTTTGTCCGGCAGCTCAAGGGGCAGCCGTTGCTGCCACGCTATGCGGACGCTGCGCCCACATCTACCCAGTTACAGGAGGCTCCCAGTCATGGCTAACCCGCGTCCATCTCCGTCCGACGGTTCCGGGCGCACCGGCTGTGGTAATGCGTTGCTACGTATCAGCCTGATCGGCGGACTGATCAAGGCCATCCGGCAGCGCAACCAATCCACAGACCAGGACGAGCGCAACTACCGCGAGCAGGCCGAACTGGCGGAGGCGATCAAACTGGGGCACGAGCAGAACGATGTCAGTGCCCGCAATGTCGCGCTGGCCGGGGCGGCGCTGGTTGCCCTGCTGGTGGTCATCGCCCTGGGATTGCTGGGGTTCTACAACTTCCTGGCGAGTCGCGCGGCGCTGAACGATGGTCTGCCCGCACCGCTGGCGGACCCCGAAGCGCTGTCGCCGGGACCGCGCCTGCAGGCCAACCCGGCCCGCGACTGGCAGCAGTTACGCGAAGATCAACTTATGATCCTGAACAGCTACGGCTGGGCTAACCGGGACGCGGGGATCGTCCGGGTGCCGATTGATCAGGCGATGGAACTGGTCCTGGAGGAGGGGTTGCCCGTGCGCGAAGGTGGGATTGAGGAGTACACCTTCGACGGCTTCACCAGCGATGTCCCGGACCTGGAAAGCTCCGGCGGCCTGGAGTGGTGGCTGGAGGCGGAAGAGGCCGCGGAGTAATACTGATTTGTTGTCATAGCCACAGAGAACACCGAGATGATGAACAGGAACATACCGCCGGTGCGCCC
>CAKZQX010000329.1 GCA_937141995.1 uncultured Chloroflexaceae bacterium
GCGCCTGCTGGAGCGCGGCCTGGTCCAGCTTCAGCGCCGGCGGCGCGACCGGCCCGGTCTGGCCGCCGGCTTCCAGGAACGCCTGGAGCAGATCATGGCCGACCTGGACGCCTTCCCGACCATGCTGGATCTGCCGGCGCAGGGCCGCTTTGCCCTGGGGATGGTCCAGCAGCAGGCCGCCGCGCGCGCCGCCATCCAGGCCGCGCGGGCCCGCCGCGCCGGCGCGACCCCGGACGCGCCGGACGATGCGCCGCCGGACGACGACGGGCCGGACGCGCCAGACCCGGACGATGCGCCGCCGGACGATCCGCCCGCCGACCCGTTCCCGGCGGGAGGTGCCCAATGATGCCCATCCCGCCGATCCTGACCGATCCGACCCGGCGCTATGACCTGGTGCTGCTGCTTGATGTCACCGACGGCAACCCCAACGGCGATCCCGATGCCGACAACCTGCCGCGCATGGACCCGGCGACCCAGCAGGGGCTGATCTCCGATGTGGCTCTCAAGCGCCGGATCCGCGACTATGTGCAGCTCACCCAGGCCGACGTGCCCGGACGGGCCATCGTTGTCCAGTCCGGCACCGCGCTGCATACCCACCAGCAGCGCGCCTATACCGCCCTGGGCCTGACCTCCACCGGCAGCAAACAGGCCGCCGCCGATGTGGCCCGCGCCCGCGCCTGGATGTGCCAGACCTTCTATGATATCCGCATGTTCGGGGCCGTGATGACCACCGGCATTAACTGCGGCCAGGTGCGCGGACCCATGCAATGCACCTTCGCCCGCTCCATCGATCCCATCGTGCCGCTGGATCACACCATCACCCGCATAACCGTCACGCGCATAGCCGACCTGGTGGTCACCCGCACCCCCGACGGCCGCATGACCGGCAAGCAGACCATGATCGGCCGCAAGCCCCTGGTGAGCTATGCGCTCTATCGCGCGCATGGCTTTTTCTCGCCGCATCTCGCCGCGCAGACCGGGGTGACGGCCGCCGATCTGACGATCTTCTGGCAGGCGCTGGTCCACATGTGGGATCTGGACCGCAGCGCGTCCCGCGGGCTCATCGCCTGCCGCGGGCTGTATGTGTTTGTGCATGCGGCCGCCCTGGGCAGCGCGCCGGCACATACCCTGTTTGACCGCATCCAGCTTGACCCGCTGGCCCCGGACGGCATGCCGACGAGCTTCCGGGACTATGCCGGACGCATCCGGATTGCCGACCAGGAGCTGCCGGACGGCGTGACCCTGGTGCGCCTGGTGGCGGGGTGAGGGCACCACACCCCGCGCCCATCCTGCCACCGGCATCCGCCGCCGGGCCCCCGCGCAGCCGCGGCCCACCGCGACCGGGCCGCGCCCCGGGGTCCCACGGGATCGCGCGGACGCCATGCGCCATACCGCCGGCCATGCCGCCGGGGGGACCATGACCGCTGACCACCCCATCGGGCAACGACATCACCATGGCACCCGGCCCGCGCGCCGGGTGAGGATTGAAACAAATCCGGCGTCTCGCCGACACGTACGTGGAACCGTTGCACCCGGCCATGCTGCCGGGTGCGGCGTGAAACCGACCAGGCCAGCGCATCGGGCAACACCAGCACCATGGCACCCGGCCATGCTGCCGGGTGGGGATGGACATCCTGCCGAACCGCCCGCATCGTCGAGCGTCTGGCGCACGCTGCCGAGGGCGTCGCCGATGTACCACGGGCCACCCAGGGCGCGCAGGCGGTCGTGGCCGTACACATAGTTGACCGTCCCATCGCTGAGCACCTGGCTCAGCGGGGCAGTTTTTGGTACAGGTCGACGGTAAAAAGCAAGACGCTATAGAAGCATGCGACAGGAACCATGCGCAATCAGTACGCGTGACAAAGCTCCTGTACGTGCTACGTCGGAAGAATTTGATCTATAACAAGTGTAACTGCTGCATGTGCTTGTTCCAGGTTTTTGTATTGACCATGCTTCTTGTTATAGAACTGTTCCAATTTAATAAATATCTCTTGAGACAGCGCCAGTAAATATCCAGCAACATTCTTATGTACGAGATCTCTGTCTTTCACAATATCTGCGTACTGCTGCATAGCATTCAATAATACTCTAAATTTTGACACATCAAAATCATTCATTGAATGTAGATTGACCAGGAACCCATCCATGTCTGTACATTGTTCTACGACAACTTGGACTAGTTGATCTTCGCTCATGATTACTTCCTTCGTACGCGACAGGTGAGGTACTGACGATACTTGTGAGCATTATTGCTTATTATAAACTGGTATGCTGAACAAAATGAAGCGTCATAAGAACACTCGGGAGCTATTGCTTCGTTATGCCCAGCATAACATCAAGCAGGTGTCCGGCACCGTGACCTGAATCTCTGCCTGCAAGATGCGATTGCGCCACGAACGTATCTCATCTCGAAAACCCATGTATAAATGGAGCATTATGGTTACCGTATCCTTCCACCTCTACCAAGATTGACAACATAGGTACGCATATTCGCTGCCACCTGCTGGAGTTCATAATATGCTTGCTGATCCGTCACTAAATAAGGAAACATAGAAAAATCCTGTCGCGGAAGGTGCATCATATTCTAACAATCATAGGTGACAACAGCGCTCTGGGCTTTGGGGACTGCGTGCTTCAACCACCATTCCCAAAAATCACGCCGTTTGGCTGCATCAGACTCCGATTCCCAGACAGATCCATGCGCATAGGCAGCACAGGCAAAAAAGGATGTATCGAGATCGTATGGATCGATGTCAGCATCCGTGCATTGGTAGTCTATTGCGCCAGAATCAAACTTTTCATCTTCGACCGCAACAAAAAGGGCTTTCACTGCACTGAATCCAGCATAAAGTGGTGGTTTATATTCATATAGAACCATAGCACTCTCCAACCAGGTCAAGAAGGTTTCCCCTTCATCGCGTGCGGTGTCTGCACGATCCATCCTCTGGATAAGATGTTCGGCGATCCGCAAAAGATGATGCGGTGTACGGTTATTTTGCCATGTGCAGTCCCATATCGAGAGAACAGAGCGTGCGGTAAGGATCGCCAATCTGGTACGGTTTTGGTGCGCGATGGTTTGTTTGGTTGTCGCTGGTTCATCGTTGTGCGAACCGTAGGCATTCCAGATCGCTTGACGATAGCCAAGATTCAGATCGTGGTGTGGATGGGAATGGACGGCGCTTAAAGCATCTTGAACAATGTGTTGAAGGTTGCGACTCATTCATATCTCCTCAAAACTTTTACGAGAGTTCGAGTATACATGGTGAAAGACAATGAATAGCGTTACATGGAGCGATCTCAAGCAGGATACCGATACTTCATGGGGACTTTCTCACAGATAAGTGAAAGTCTTGTTTAGAACTATCATGGGTAGTCCTTGAATGCTAGTGGTACTATGGTAGAGAGGACGACCATAAAAGCAAAGGAAGAGGAATCGCATGCACCGCTGTCCCACGTGCCACAGCGACCAGGTGATCAAAAATGGCTCGATCAGCACCGGGAAACAGAAATACGCATGCAAAGCGTGTGGTCGCCAATTCGTGGACGACCCGCACTGGCGGGTCATTTCCGATGAGACGAAAGCCCTGATCGACCGCTTGCTGTTGGAGCGCATCTCGCTCGCGGGGATCGCGCGGGCCGTCCAGGTCTCGGAAAGTTGGTTGCAAGCGTATGTCAATGAGAAATACCGCCACGTCCCACGCGAGGTGCGTGTCCGATCAAAAAAAAAGGGTCGCTTGACCATTGCATGTGATGAACTGTGGTCGTTCGTTGGCAACAAAGACAACAAACAGTGGCTCTGGCTGGCGCTTGACCGTGATACGCGAGAAATTGTCGGGGTCGCTATCGGGGCACGCGATGCAGCCACCGCCCGCCAATTGTGGGCATCGCTGCCTGCCGTCTATCGGCAGTGCGCCGTCTGCTACAGCGATTTTTGGGATGCCTATGCGTGTGTGCTGCCGGCGAAACGGCATCGTCCGGTGGGCAAGCAGAGCGGCCAGACGAGCCATATCGAGCGTCTGAACAACACACTGCGCCAGCGTATCAGTCGCCTGGTGCGGAAAACGTTGTCGTTTTCGAAGAAGCGGGAGAACCATATTGGCGCAATCTGGTATTTCATCCATCATTATAATGCGTCCCTGGCGTAAGATCGTACCACTCACAATGAGGGACTACCCCTAAATTATGTACAGGAACAGTTTCCCGGGAAGAAACTGAGCATTATCTGGGAT
>CAKZQX010000330.1 GCA_937141995.1 uncultured Chloroflexaceae bacterium
CTATCCTACCATAGGACGGGAAGTGCGTCCCAGGGCTTTTGCGCGCTAACAAAAAATTTGCACAACGTGCAACATGTTTGTGGAAAAGATCAAAACGTACCACTGGGAGGGAGTACCCGGCGAGGGTGCTCCTTTGCTATTGCTGTTCAGCGCGCCCACCCGGTTCTGGCACCATTCTTGCTAAAGCAAGTTGCAGCAAGGAACATCTGCAAAGGAGTAGGACACATGGAGCACAAACGCGAATGGCTCTCATTGGAAGAGGCGGCCGACCTGCTCAAGGTGGGCGTGCCGACCATTCAGAGCCTGATTGACCGGGGGCTGTTGCATCCCCGGCAACTGGAAGGGCAAACCGTCCTCTCTATCGATATGGTTCTGGGATTTTTGCGCGAAGATCAGCGTAAGCTCCTGGAAACTGAGGGCCGGCCCCCCAATCATGGGTTGAGTGCCGGCGGAAAGGAGTAATGCCCCATGACGGCTGAGACACACCCACAACCACATACTGGATTTGACTGGTCGATCTATGGCGACGCGACCTTCGCCGGGCTGTCGGCCCTGATCCCGGTTCCACTAGCCGACTGGGCTTCCGAGGAGTTCTTCCGGCGGCGTATGCCGTCCGTTATTGCCGAGCATCGCGGGCGCAAGCTGCCGTCAGAGGTCGTCGAGGAACTGAACGAGGGCGGGCGGGGTGTCCTGACAACATGCCTGACGCTCCCGTTCAAGTTTGTCTATGAGTTGATCACCCGGCTCTCGCGCAAGCTGCTCTATTTTCTGGCGGTGAAAGAGGCGACCGATAAAGTGAGTGGCTACTGGCACCGGGCCTTCTTGATCGACTATATGCTCCAGCAGGGTCATCTGCAGGATAAAGCGCAGGCCCGGGCGGCGCGGCAGGCCCAGGCGCAGGTACTCAACCGGACGCACAGCCCGCTCAGGCAACTGGCACACCGGCTCATCAGCGATACCCGGCATCTCTCGCAGAGTGTGCGCCGCGCGCGGCAGGGTGAAGAAGATGAGCAGGTACAACAGGCCCGCTCCTATCTGCGGGAGCGCTGGGACGAGTTTGACGACTACCTGGTGAAGCTGGCGGCCGACTATGACCGCGCCTATCAGTGGGTTCGTTCACAACAGCAGCAGCAGGGGGTTGCTGCATGACCACGGCAACGCAGATGCAACGCAAACAACAAGAATCATCAGGCTGGTTTGTGCCGGCGGCGGCAGCACAGACCTGGCAGCACTTTCGTCAAGAGTGTGCCGCCCTGCCGGGCGCTGTCTGGCGGATCTGGCTGACGACGTTGGCAATCGGGGCGGTTTTGTCGGCGCTCATCGCGGTAGGCGTAGCACTGCTGGGGAAGTGGCTGGCCCCGCGCGGGATGCAAGTGTGGGACGAACAGACGCTCCGGGCAATCAGTAACTGGCAGTTGCTAGGATTTACCGACGGCATTGCGTTTGAGTCGTTGGGGAATGTTTTCTACCTGGGACCGCTGATGCTGCTGGTGGCGGTGATTGCGATCCGCCGGTCGCGCCCACTGATCGCGCTCAGCGTCGTCCTGGCCTACATTCTGGAGCGGCCCTTTTTCTTTATCGGCTGGATGCTCTGGGACCGCAGCCGTCCGCAGTTTGTGGCTGACGGCGTAGCTTCGCCCGAATTCCACTCATTTCCATCGGGCCATGTGTCGCTGGCCTTTGCCGTCTACGGTTTGCTGGCCTATCTCTGGCTGCGCTCAACCTCCAACGCGCTTGAGCGACTGCTGGCGCTGGGCGTGTTTGTGCTGGTGGTTGCGATTGTGAGTATGGGCCGACTGCTGCTGGGCGCGCACTGGCCGAGCGATGTGATTGCGGCCTGGCTGGTGGCATTGCCATGGCTCCTGACGATTATTGTGGCCCTGCGGCGTGCCGAACGGGTCGCGCAGGAAGCATAAGGTGACAGGAGTTACGCAGTGCCGTTTGTTTGGGCCTGGTATCAGACCCAAACGCTGGTTTCGCCTGCGGTACCGGAGGCGCATCGGGCCGTTCTTCCAGGGGAACACCTGGTGTAGAACCGACCGCGTACGTCCTGTAAGGTGACAGGAGTTACGCGATCACCCGCAACCAGGTGGGTTGAGCCTCCGGCAGGGCGGAAGAACCCAGATCTTTATTTCCGAACATGTGGCTGCTTGAGCCACATGTTCGGGAAAAGAAAAAAGAAGTACTACTTGCGGCCATACTTAAAGTAAGCCAGCGGCCCGACATAGTTGATCAGCGAGACGCCCGCCCAGACCCACTTATTCCCGTTAATCTCATCAGCCGGGCGTTTGCGAATATCCCAGAGCGCCCCGGCGAGCAGTCCCAGTTGTACCATTGTCATAACGACAATGCCCACTTTTTGCGGTCCCGTCAGATCTCCCCAGTGTTTCTTCTGTTGCATGACTCACCTCACTTGTTTCGTAGGAACGCGCCTCTGCGCGTCCGCTGCCTGTCCTGATCCTGATACGATAGAACGTTCCGTAGGGATGCGCTTCTGCGCGTCCGCCGTTCATTGTTCGCTGTGCTCGCGCTGTTCCTACCCGGTCAGATCCTGACGGCGGAACAGCCAGAGCGTCAGCCCGGCGAAGAGCAGCGTGTAGGCCGCAATCCCCAGCATCGCCGGTCCCGGATTGAGCAGTTGCGGCGCATCCTCCGCCGCAGCGACCTGCAGGTCAACGGCGGCCTGGTTAAACTGTAACAGCCCGTTCCCCAGCATCCATGGCAGGAATTGCATAATCCGGGCCCCGATGTCACCGGCAAAGCTCAGAATCTCTGCCAGGATATTTTCCACAAACAGAAAGGCAATCCCACCACCCATCGCGGCGGCCGGCGAGCGGCCGACAACCGCCAGCAGGCCCGTCAGGGTGGCGTAGGGCAGCAGCGCATAAGCCGTCAGCAGCACACTCAGCAGCAGATACCCCGGATTGACCTGGTTCCATGCCAGCGTCCCTTCAAGTTGGTAGGTAAAGAACGCTGTGGCGATGCCGCCCAACAGCAGCGGTGTCACCACCACCAGCAGCAGGGGCAGCAGCAGCGCGGAAAAGGTTGCATTCAGCCAGACCGGGCGCGACACGCCATGACTGAGCCAGAGATGCAGCGTCCGCCAGGTGTAGCCCTGCGCTATCACAAATCCGGCCAGGACGACTACCACCACGCCCCCAAAGAGCGGCTGTGCGGCGATACTCAACAGGGTCACCAGCGAGTAGGGCCAGAGAAACTCGGTCAACTCGCCCGCGCCCCCGAAGGTGAAGATGCCGATGATGAGAAACAGGATCAGTCCACCCAATACCCCCAGTGTAATCCAGAGCAGCGGTCGCCGCAAGAGTTTGACCTGCTCGGCTGCCAACACATTCTGAAACATGAATGTAGCTCCTCACTATACAGAACAGAGAACAACGTTCTTGCACTATGCCGCTTTGTCGGCGGTCAGTTCAAAGAAAATATCCTCCAGATCGCCGCGCCCGCAGGTGACTTCGCTGGGCACCATATCGTTAGTTACCAGATGTTTGATCACCGCTTCACTGGAGATGCCCCCTACATCCACATAGTTGCCGTTGGGCTGAACTGTGCGCACCCCCGGCAACGCCTGAAGCACCGGCACCGCTGCCTGGGGTGCCGGCAGCCACACACGTACTACCTGGCGATCACCCAGTAGCTCGGCAACCGTACCCTGGGCCATAACCTTGCCGCGACTCAGCACGGTGATCTGGTCGCACACCTGCTCGACCTCGTGCAGCAGATGGCTGCTGAGGAACACCGTAATGCCGGCGGCGGCGAGAGCCCGCAGCAGTTCGCGCATCTCGCGCATGCCTGCCGGGTCCAGGCCGTTGGTAGGCTCATCCAATACCAGCAGATCGGGACGGTGCAGGAGCGCCGCGCCCAGCCCCAGGCGCTGCTTCATCCCGGTGGAGTAGCTGCGGAATGGCCGGTTGGCGG
>CAKZQX010000331.1 GCA_937141995.1 uncultured Chloroflexaceae bacterium
TTGCTCCCTTAATGAAGCCCAAACTGGATTTGAACGAGGAGATGCTGGCTGCGGATGAGGCCGTAGCGGAAGCATGGCATCCTGACGCGATAGCTCGTCTGCTGGCGGGTGAGATCCGCAGCCTGTTGATCCACTCTGACGGCCGGCAGGAGCTTGATCCGGCAGTCAGCGGCGCACTGCTATCGGGCTCGTTTAACCCGCTGCACGCCGGGCATATCAACTTGCTTCAAGCGGCGGTGCAAACGCTGCAGATGCCGGGCCTGTTCGAATTACCAGTTGTTAATGCCGACAAAGGCACGCTGGCGGTGGCGGAGGTAACACGGCGGTTGCTCCAGTTTCGCGGCAACCATGCCGTGGTGCTTTCCCGTGCGCCGCTCTTTCGCGCCAAGGCCGATCTCTTTCCTGGCAGCGTTTTTGTCGTCGGCTATGATACGGCGATTCGGCTGGTCGCGCCGCGCTACTATGGTGGTGAACGCGAGATGGAGCATGCACTGGCCGCTATGCGTGACCAGGGGTGCCGCTTCCTGGTGGCGGGTCGGGTTGTCGAAGAACAGTTCCATACACTGGATGCGGTGCCGGTGCCGCCGGCCTTCCGCGATATGTTTATCACCCTGCCGGAAGATGCCTTTCGGGTAGATCTCTCCTCGACCGAACTGCGCGAGCGGGCGAAGAGGGAGATGCGGTAGCACGGCATACTGCGCTGCTTGAATCGCAACAGGTTGTTCCATTTACAAACCACTTCAAACTGAATAGCGAGATCGAAGATGTCCCGGCGTTTTTTAGATGCATCTTTACCAACGTTGGTTACGCAAGAGCGGCACCTCTACCGTGTTCCCGCCGATCTGCCGGACTGGTTATAGAACCGGCTGAATAATCCTACCTCCATATTCTGTTAAACTGCTCCGGCGGCATGGGGCGTCCAATCAAGTAGCCCTGAATATGCCGGCAGCCCGCCTCACGCAACCATACAAGCTGGGCCTCTTCTTCAACGCCCTCCGCGACCACCATCATCTCCAGGCCCACGCCGAGCGTCAAGACCGCGCGGAGTACGGCTTCATCCTTGAGATTGTGCCCGATTCCCGCAGCAAAGGCATGCTCCACCTTTAGAATATCAACCGGCAGTTCGCGCAAATGTGACAGCGAAGCATACCCCGTCCCGAAATCGTCCAGGGCAATCCGCACTCCCAGCGCCTGCAACTCCGTCAGCACCTGGTAGATCAGCGGCAGATCATGCAGCGCGGTTTGCTCGGTCAATTCTACCACCAGATACTCCGCCGGAACGCCGGTAGTAGTAAGCAACGCTACAATCTGTTCAACCAGATTGGCCTGCTGGAGCGATGGGGCACTCAAGTTGACCGTCACTGCCAGCGGATATCCATCGGTATGCCATGCCGCCGCCTGGGTCAGCGCGGCTTCGAGTACCCAGGCATCCAACTCCTTGAGTAACCCGGCTTCCTCCGCCATCGGCAGAAAACTGCCGGGTGAGAGCAGCCCCCGCGTTGGATGCGGCCAGCGGACCAGCGCCTCAACTCCGAAGAGTTGCCGAGTTGTCAGATCCAGGATGGGCTGGTAGTAGAGCGTGAGTTTGCCCGCCTGCAAGATCTGGCGGAGTTCGGCCTCAAACTGCACCTGGTTGATTGCCAGCGCACTGCTGATCGGGTCGTACACTTCAACCCCCGTGCTGCTGAGTTTGGCGCGGTACATGGCGATATCCGCGCGGGTCAGGAGCGTGCTGAAGGGTTGCCCAATCGTTACGCCGCACGCAATGCCAATGCTCCCGCCCAGATAAATATGATGATCGTGGAGGTAAAAAGGCTGGTGTAATTGTTCCAGAATGTGGCGTGCCAATACTCTGGCCTGCTCGACATTTGTATCGGTCAGGAGTACCGCAAATTCATCGCCGCCAATCCGCGCCAGCAATCCTTCACCAGTGAGACTCTGCTGGAGGCGCTGGGTCACCTTGACGAGCAATTCATCACCCGCATCATGCCCGAGGGTGTCATTAAATGCCTTGAACCGGTCCAGATCCAGATAGAGTAGCGCAATACTGTCCAGATGATAGATCGCCGTCGTCAGGGTGGCTTCACCGACTACGTACAGGCGGCGCCGATTCGCCAATCCAGTCAGCGGATCGGTGAAGGCCAGGCGTTCAATTTGTTGCTGGTAGGCTTTGCGCTCGGTGATATTGCGGGTAAAGGCGCAGATGTACGCCTTGCCTTCAAACTCCAGGTAGGTCGATGTCACCTCAACCGGGAAACTGCTGCCGTCTTTGCAATGATGTACCCCTTCGAAGATAGTGGAGCCATGTTGCCTGATATTGTTCCAGGTGTCGTGCCAGATTGCCGGGGAAAGTTTCGGATTAACATCCATGATCCGCAACGCCAGCAGTTCGTCGCGGGTATAGCCGAGCGTGTGACACAGCGCATGGTTGACATACAGATAATGCCCATTCTGATCAACAAAAGCAACGCCGTCGAGCGCGTGGTCGAGCGCAAACTGGGTCAATCGGAGTTGTTCTTCCATCCGGCGCTGATGCGTCACATCGCGGAAGATCGAGGCAGCATAACATGGATTGCCCTGCGTATCGCGTAATAAGACCGTGGATGACTGGGAGCGCCAGCGTGTGCCGTCCGAGCGTTGCGAGCGGAACTCGCCCTGCCACTGATTATATGTTTGTAGTGCCGGTACAATTTCCTGCTGAATCCGATGTCGTTCTTCCGGTACGCTAAACTGCGTGCCATGCATCCCCACCAGGTGTTCCCGCTCAATGCCGAGTAGTCGTGCGGCGGCGGCATTGGCATAGTGGATGCTGCTGTCGGGATACATCAGAATGACGCCATCCATTGCATATTCCACCAGATTCTTAAAGAGATTCAGGGTTTCCTCAGTCTGTTTCCGTTCGGTGATATCCTGGGCCGCGCCATAGATGCGCACCACGCGGGCCTGCGCTGCATCCCACACCGGATGGGCATGATCGCGCAGCCGGCGGATATTGCCCTGTTTGGTGACAATGCGAAACTCGCTCACATCGGGATAGCCGGCAATTAACCGTTGTTTACGCTGTTCTGTGATCGCCCGATCCTCCGGGTGAATAAGTTCTTCGAGCCTCGCCGCGGTAATGATCTCGTCAACATTGAACCCGGTGATCCGGCTAAACGCCTCGGTTGCCCATTGCTGAGTAAACCTGCCGTCAGCTTCAAGTTGGAAGGCATAGGCATAATCCGAGATTAACTCCGAGATCTCGCGGTAACGTGTTTCGCTCTCGCGCAGGGCAGTTGCGGTCTGCTGCTGCGCGGTGATATCACAAAAGACGGTTGCAAACTGGCCCGGTGCCGGCGAGAAGGCCGTGATCCGAAACGTCTTCTGCAGCGGTGCAAAGGTTGTTTCGAAGGAGCGTGACTCGCCCGTTGTCACCACATGGGCATAGATAGCTAGATAGGGCGGTTCATCTATAGCATACAGTTCGCTTGCCAGCCGCCCAGTACTATCTGAGCGGGAGAGACCGGTTATTGCTTCATATGCCGGGTTAACGTCGATAATCCGGTAGTTAATCGGCGTACCTGATGTATCGGTGACAAGCTCATGGATGGCAACGCCTTCGGTCATTGCAACATACAGCGAGTGATACAGCGTTGCACGCTGTTCTAGCTCCTCGATTCTGGCCTGGAGGCCGGCAATCGTGGCACGATGATTTGACATCGTTAGTTCTCCTCGTGTTTATCATCGTGTCTATCTGGTTGATGGATATAACATCTATGCGGGTTTGCAAGGTGCAGAGCGGAACGCTGGGATGTACTGTGCGGCATGACGGTCCCAATCCGGGTAATGGTAACCCGGCGGCGCAGGCAGGAGTTGATCCGGGTCGCTGCGCCGTTCCTCGCTGCATGGCTGTCAGATGTTCTACCGCATTAATTTGATTGTCCAAACCGCCGGTTATAGCGCTGCCTATTCTCAGCGCTGCACAAAGAAGATACCTACGACCTGGCGGTTGCTCGTGACACCGCGCCCGACAATGCTCCACTGGCCGGCGGGGTCGGTTGCCAGTGTGCGGAAGCCGATCAGCAGTGCGCCGTCTTCGGCGGCAACGGCGGTGTAGGGCAACTCGCGTACCGACTGATCCGGCAGGTTGAGCCAGAGGCTGATCGTTTCGCCGGGGATGTACCCGCGAGCTTCAAACCCTAACACTGTACCGGGTGCGTTAAACTGCGGGAAGACCCGTCCGTAAGCCACCGGAATCGGATTGGGACAACCACTACTGTCACCTTCACCCCGGGGTTGGGTTGGTGGGTTGTTAGGTGGCAGCGGCGGCGTTAGTTGACAGGGAGCCAGAACTGCCCCCAGGCGACCGATCAGCACCCGGTTGCCGTGCAGTTCCAGTCGGACTCGCTCAAAATATTGCACGACCCGCAGCGCGCCGTCGGGGAAGCGTTCAACTGCCTCCTCGCTGATAGGGTAGCCAAAGATGTCCCTGCCGCCGTTGCGTTCCCAGAAGGCCTTGAACGCGCCCTGAACGCTGTGGCCGGTTTCCGGGAAGTAACGCCGGTTAGCCGTACTGGGGAAGGGAGCAATGGGCGTAATAATATCCCCACGCAGTTGCAGATACTCGCGTCCCAGCAATCCCAGTTCGACGACGGCCTGGTTATTGACTATTTGTAGTTCAAAGCGCGCGCGCTCGAAATACTGCACCAGCTTGCCGTCGCTGTTGCGGATGTACTCATCGGTAATGGGGTAGCCAAAGATGTCCACACTGCCATTCCGCTCCCAGAACGAGCGAAACGCTCCTCCCAGATAGTGCCCCGTCTGGGGGAAGTAGAAATAGGTCAGGACATCCTGGGCGCGTGCCGTTGGTGCGGGTGCTCCAACCAGGAGCAGCATCAGGATCAGGATACCGGATACCCAGCGCCATAGTCGTCTGCCGGATCTGTTCATGATTGTTGATTCTCCATCTGACACGGTATGTACCGTACAAAAGTTTCTGTTCCACCAGTCGGTGATAGCAATCAACACAGGTTATACGCAACCGGGGAAGTGGCGCCTCAGATCAGCTTCACAGTGGAATTGCAGCACCGATTGCGTCAATCCTGTATCGTACACGGTATCATACGCAAGAGCGTGATGACTGTCAATGATACCGGCACTGCTATAATAGGGCGAACGGTGAACGGTAAGTGACCGCGTAACGCGTGTAAGGGAGAGGATGTTGCATGACCATACCAATTATTCGTGATATTGCCGCGGCACAGGCGGGCATCCTGTGCCGTGTGCCGCTGGACGAAGATGAAGCCGCCGCGCAGACCGTAGCGCAGATCATCCGCGATGTGCGGAGTCGCGGCGATACCGCGTTGCGCGAGTGGACCCGGCAACTCGACGGTGTAACTCTGGAGCGCTTCGCCGTGCCCCATGACCGACTGGAAGCGGCAGCAGCGGCACTCGATCCGGCGCTGCTGGAGGCGCTGCACCTGGCTGCCGCCGAGTTAGAGCGCTTTCATCTGCGCCAGGCGCGCAACACCTGGGTTGATTTCAGCGTCGAAGGAGCACTGGGTCAACTCGTTATACCGCTGGAGCGGGTGGGCATTTATGTGCCGGGAGGCACCGTCCCGCTGCCGTCGTCGCTGTTGCACGCGGCCATCCCTGCGCGGGTGGCCGGTGTTACGGAGATCGTCGCCTGTTCGCCGCCGCAGCGTGCAACGGGTGAACCGGCCGCGATTGTTATGGCGGCGGCCCATGTTGCCGGTGTTGCACAACTCTTTGCCCTGGGTGGTGCCCAGGCGATTGCCGCGCTGGCCTACGGGACGGCGAGCGTGCCTCGGGTGGATAAGATCGCCGGGCCGGGCAACCAGTTTGTAACGCTGGCGAAGAAAGCTGTTTTTGGTGCTGTCGGTATCGAGAGCCTGGCCGGTCCCACCGAGACGCTACTGATTGCTGATGCGCAGGCCGACCCGCGTTATGTGGCGGCGGATATGCTGGCGCAGGCCGAGCATGTGCTTGCCAGCGCTATCCTTTTGACGCCGTCGGCAGAGCTGGCTGATGCAGTGCAGGCCGAAGCGGAACGTCAACTGGCCCACCTGCCGGAGAGCAATGCCCGGGCTGCCCGCGAAGCCGTTGAGCAGCGGGGGGGTATTGTGCTGGTGCCGGATATGGAAACCGCATTTGAGCTGGCGAATGCCTACGGACCGGAGCATCTCTGTCTGCTGGTGGCCGATCCATGGGATCAGGTCGGGCGGGTACGCAATGCCGGGGGCGTCTTCCTGGGTGAGCGCTCGTTTGAGGTGCTGGGTGATTATGTGGCCGGGCCGTCGCATATTATGCCCACGGAAGGGACAGCGCGGTATGCCTCGCCGGTGAATGTTGATGACTTTCGGAAAGTTATCTCGCTGGTCGGGCTGAATGAAACGGCACTCAGGCGCATCGGTCCCGCTGCCGCGCGTTTGGCCGCAGCCGAGGGGTTGCCGGCCCACGCTGCGGCGGTGCGCGCCCGCCTGGAGGATCAAGAGCATGCCGGGTAAGGGTTGGCGCATGTTATAATATATTTACCGTAAGTCATATGCATACCATGAAGATAAGGGTAGAGGAAAAAGATGGTTCAGACCTTCATCTCGCTGCTGTTTAACATTCTCTCGATGCTCATCCTGGGACGCGTGTTGCTTTCCTGGATTGACCCGATGGGCAATATGCAGATCTCGCAGGTGCTGCGCGAACTGACCGAGCCAATTCTGGGGCCGATTCGCAGTATTATGCCCAATATTGGGATGATTGATATTTCGCCGATTGTGGCGATTCTCCTGCTGAGTATGATCTCGCGGCTGCTGCTCCAGGCACTCTAACTCGAGCAAGAAAAGGCAACCACAGAACAAAGCTCCGCTGCATTCCCTCTGGCGCTACAATCGGCATGCTTTGTTCTGTGTTCGGCTGTTGTATGTTGCTTGTAATTTTTTGTTCTGCTCCCTATGTGTTTTTTTATGCTCTTCCATATATCTAATCCACTCGTTTTGTGTAGTCAGGATGTGCGCGGTAGGGTCAATCAAACGTCTGGTTTGATCGCAGCAGCGCATTGCTGGAGCTGTGGCAGGCGGCAAGGTGCCCCTCAGGAGGAGCGCGTAAGTCCTGAGCGTGTTGATACGCCATTAGTATAGGACAACATGGCGCAAACTTTGATAGTAAAACCAACGAAAAAAACAACCAGAACCGAGTCGAATGTCTTCCTGCTGCTGGTCGTCTTCCTGGCAGGCATTGGTACCCTCGGTGTTGAGATGGTAATGCCCCGGTTGCTTGCTCCCTTTTTTGGTACCTCGCAGCCGATCTGGGCTGTCGTTATCGGGATGACGCTGGTCTATCTGGCGATTGGCTACCGGCTCGGCGGTTCGCTGGCCGACCGGCACCCCGATGAGCGGGTGCTCTACCGGTTGATCGCCTGGGCCGGGTTGCTCTGCGGTTTTATTCCGCTGCTGGCGCGTCCCATCTTGCGCCTGGCGCAGCAATCCCTTAGCAGCATTGCGGCGGGCGGCTTTATCGCTGCGCTGATTGCGGTGATTCTGCTCTTTGCCGCCCCGGTGATCCTGATGGCGATGGTTGGTCCCTTTGCGGTGCGCCTCCAGATCTACCGAATGTCCGAGGGCATTGAAGCGGCGGGTCGCACGGCCGGCTCGATCTCGGCGCTCTCTACCCTGGGCTCAATTGTCGGTACGTTTCTGACGGTACTGGTGCTTATTCCCACGATTGGCACGGAACGCACGGTCTATCTCTTCGCCGGGTTCCTGCTGATCCTGGGGATTATCGGGTTGCGCGATCTGCGTTATGGCCTGATGCTGCTGATTGTGATGGGGCTGGCGGCCTACACGCTCCTGACCACGGAGCAGATTAAGTCGGCGGACTGCTACCGCTGTACGCTGCTCTTTGAGACCGAGTCGCGCTACAACTATATTCAGGTTGCCGAGCAGCGTATCACGTTCAGCGATGGCAGCCTGGACCGGCGAATCAACCTGTTGCTCAACGAGGGCCAGGCGATCCATTCCTCCTACCGTACACGCTACCGGGAGACTGGCGATCCGGTTGATCTGCTGACTGGCGGGGGACCGTGGGATTATTTCGCGGTTGCGCCCTACTTCTATCCCCAGCGTGATCCGGAGTCGGTGACCAGTATGGCGTTGCTGGGCTCGGCGGCGGGCACCATCCCCAAGCAGTTCCTGGCAATCTATGGCGCACAGTCACGCGTTGATGGCGTCGAGATTGACCCGCGCATCACGCAACTGGGGCGGGAGTATTTCGATCTGGAGGCGGAGAGTCCGGCCTATCCCAACTACAACGTACATACGCAGGATGCGCGCTACTGGCTGGAGACAACCGATCAGACCTACGATGTGATCGGGATGGATGCCTACCATCAACCCTATATTCCGTTTCACCTGACCACGCTGGAGTTCTTCCGTGGGGTCAAAGCTCATCTCACCCCGAATGGGGTTGCCGTCGTCAATGCCGGCATACCGCCGAGTGGGGATGATCGGCTGGTCAATGCGTTGGGCTCGACCATGCTGGCGGTCTTTCCGCAGGTGTTTATGATCGATACACCCAGCGGCGCAAGTACCATCCTGGTCGGCGTTAATCGTCCGGTGGGTGATGGCGTGGCAAACTTTACGGAGAATGCGGCGCAGATCGAGGTGCCCGCGCTACAGGTGGTAATGGACTGGGCACTCACCCAGGGCCAGGGGCCGATGCGCGAGTTTACGCCGCGCCATGCCCGCTTCCAGCCCTTTACCGACGATCATGCCCCGGTTGAACTGTTGATCGACGCGATGATGTTAAGCGAGGCACAGCAACTGGTACGATGAATGATCGGACTTACGCGGTCGGTTCCAAATCAGGTGTTCATCTGGATGAACGACCCGATTCGTCTCCGGCAGGGCGAAAGACTCCATGCTTTTTCACAAAAAATTCACTTTGTGAATTTTTTGTGAAAAAGATAAAAAACGTCCCATGCTGCCGCAGGTGGATCAGCCTTCCATCGGGTGAAAGCACGCTTGTGCATGCTCAATTCTCCTCGATCAGACCATAGCGAAACTCCGGGCCGGTACTCTCCAGGAGCCGCCAGGTGCCGGGAGCACGCACCAGGCAAATAACCCGCACCCGCCCCTGCTGTGCCAGACGGATCGCCTCGGTCGTGTCGGCCAGCCAGACGCTGCCGACCGAAGTCCGGCGGCGGCGGGTAGGAATGGCGCAATCCAGGAGTGCCCCGGCGGGTCGGCCCTGCTCATTGTACTGTGGACGCAGATGCAACACATGTGCGCGTACAACAATGCCATACTTGAGGAGCGCCATATCTTCCCGGATCTGTTTACCCAGTTTCCACGCCGCGGTTGTCAGATGGATCAGCAGAAGCAGGCCGAGGAGTATCCAGAGCAGCGGCCCCACATGCAGCAGCGCCAGTGCAATTGCACCCACGAGGGTTCCAATCACCACGGAATCGATGTAGGTTTTAAGTGGTATCTCGATCAGATATTCACCCAGCAGGTTGATTATCAGTAGCGGTGGTAGCGGACGCGGTGGTCGTCGTTGCAGGAGTACCGGATCTACTTGATTGACGATGATCGGCATGGTCGTCCCTCTCCGGGCAGTCACAACCCTACGACACATTGTAGGATGTTTGCGCGCAACCTGCAAGGGCAAATCTATGCCTGGAAGGTGGATAGCAGAGGATCAATCAGGTCGTTTTTGAACATGCAAAAACCCCCGGCAGGTTGATCCATGTTGAATCAAACCCCGCCGGAGGTTACGCGTGTATCGGGGGCAGCAAACCGGGCCGTTGCACCATGCACTGACGCGTCTTTGCCTAACGCCACTATCTTTCAAATATACCAGGCTTACGAGGTTCCTTACCTGAAAGAGGAATACCGCCTAACGCTGCACCAGTGCGTAGAT
>CAKZQX010000332.1 GCA_937141995.1 uncultured Chloroflexaceae bacterium
GATATACCCGTAGGGGCAGGCGTTCCCGCGCCGGCAGGGCGTACAGGCACGCCAGTCGGTCTGGGCACAGACCATCTTTTTAAAGGCATGGCCAAAGCCCCCCCGCAAGGTGCGGCCCGGATAGGCCGATAGATGCAACGGATCAACCGCCTCCAGGTCGAAGCGGTAGCGGCTCAGGTGAAAGTCCTCCGGGAGCATTACGCTGAAGGCTCCCCCGTTAGCCGTGCGGGCAGGGCAAACGCAAAGGCATACTGCACCACGCCCGGGTTAACCGGCGCAATCCCCGTCACCAGTCGCCCGTACCAGTCCCGAATCGGCGCATCGGCATAGAAGGCTGACCCGGCAGTCAGCATTATCAGCGGGAACTTGAACGGGTTGGCACTTGTTGCCAGTTCTTCGCCCAGCTTACCATACTTGACCATCAGGTTATAAAAGCCATCTGTGGGGTCGCTGCGGGCCGGTGTCCAGTGCGACAGGCTGATAAACCCGTTTGCATCGGGCGGATCGGCGTCAAACCCAGCAAACCGCTCCCAGATTGCCTCAAAGTGTCCATACCCGGACGACTTTTTGGCACCGTAGCCGCTACGGGATAGTCGCTGCAGTAGATTCTCCGCGCGCCGCGCCCAGATCGTATCCCGTACCCGCACATACATCGAGATGTCGAGTCCCGCCGGGTGAACTGTGGTACGATCCAGGTACGCCAGTTCCGTAGCGGGGTAGCGGGTATCCTGATCAGGGTCATCGGTGGGGGATGTTGGGATGGTTGAACTACCGGACAGCCGGTTAACCGGCTGTTTGAAAATGGTGCGCTCGCTGCTCAACCGGGGTCGGGTGGTGGCAAGCGGCAGTGGTCTGCCGGAGCGTAGCATATTGAATGCTTCCAGATCAAGCCAGGGCTGATTCTCGGTGGCGTGCGTCTGGTGCCTTGCCTGCAACCGGGCATGTTTCGGCTGATCGGCCGGCATGGCGGGTGGCGGCAGCAGCGGGCGCGGTAGCCAGTTGCCCGGAAAGCCATTCGAGAAGAGCATTGGCGGCTCTCCCCGCCGATAAAACTCCAGAAATTCCAGCAGCGCGGACTCGCCTTCCTCGTAGCGGATCAACCAGCAGAGATGCCCAAAGAGCATGTCGGCCTGCCAGGGTGAGCGGGTTGCACTGTAGGGGTGAATCGTTGCCCGATAGGTCAACATCTCATGCGACATTTTACTCATCCGGCAACACCTGAATCTGACCGTAGCCCCGGCTCCCCGATGCTCCCAGGTAGTCCTGCTGAAGCAGGGTGAGCCCCTCTTTAAGCAAGCCGATGATCGCCGCTTCGTCATCGTCATCGAAAATGCGTACGGAGATATCGAAGTGAAACATCGTGCCCGCCGGCACACGCTCCTGGGTACGCGGATGCTCGGCAATGCCGGTTGTCCGTCTAACCCTATTCTCTACTTTCACCTCAGCAAAGAGGATACCCTTCGCGCTCAACGCCTCTCGCAATTCCTGCCGCGAAGTGTCATGCAGCAGCGCATCGCGGAACAGGGCGCGCGTCGGGCCCAAACGATGGTGGGGATTCTTATGTGCGCCAAAGACCCGACAGATCAGACAGAGACCACACTCGCAGGGGCCACCATCGTCACGGTCGGTCTGACCTTTCGTCTGGTTGTGGCGGTCACGCCGATCATAGCGATATTCGAGTAGCGTGCGCACTTTGCCTTTGAGCGACGAACCGGGAATATAGGGTTCTTCGGTAAGCGGATGCCGGATGACGGTATTGTCCAGGCTCCCGATTGCCAGGCTCTCGGCCGCACCGCCGATGCGCAGACCAGTGCGGCATACAATCGTTCCTGAGATGTTGCGGTAGGTTTTAAGCAGACGGGCCATGCTCATCCCTCATCTATTGCGCCGGAAGCGCACGTTCCCATGCGTAAAGCCGGGTCCACAATTCTCCTTTATTCTTTGTCTCGATGGTAGTAGGTGAAATAGGCCAGGACACTGGTAAAATGTTGCACAAAACCCTGGCGAAAACTTTGCTCATCACGCATTGCCAATTCGATATTTCGATCAATAAATAGCTTGAATTCTTCCGGGACAATTTCGCGCCCAACCTGATAGGCCACCTGCCCCTTGAGCTTGCCGAGTTTGGTTTTGATCGCCTCAAAGTCGTGTGAGTAGTCGAGGTGTACCTCAAGAGAACGTAGTTCCTGAAAAAATTCGCGTAACTGGCTGAATTTCATCCGCCGCCGCCCCAGAATGAGCCGGTTGCCCAGTAACTTGGCAACATCAATTGCCAGCGTATCGATGACTTCGGGACGCAGGTAGGGCTTGCCGTCCTGCAACGTAAAGTAGCCCTCGCGCAGATAACCCGTGCCAAACCGGAACGTCGTGCCGACATCCGCCTGGGAATGTCCCGGATATCCCTGCATCTGCCCATTGTAATGTGTCGGCTGTTTACGGCGATCTTTTCTGCTCATGGCTGCTCCTTTGTGGCTTGATGTATAGCAGATAGGTTGCGATCAACTCCAGATGCCGCATCGACGGATCTGGCCGGCTGGTGTGTAGTGATTGAAGCAAGGTATCGGCCCAATGATATATGGCGGGATGCCCCTTGCGCAAGGCGCGGGCGATAGTGTAGGCAAAACGCGCTTTGTAGCGCAGTCCTTCGCCCGCGCCGGTATCCATCCAGCGGCGGTAGTGCCGGCCATACTCGATCAGGTTGCCGAGTAGTGTTGTAGTTAGATGATCCACTCCCGGCTGTAATAGCGCAATCTGTGCCAGAATATGCCGCGCCTCATCCCAGGACAGCGTATCGTCCAGGAGAGTTAGACAATTGCCGCTCTGTCCCAGATCATTTGCTCCATTCGTGAGCCGGGACGCTGCGCGGGTTTCACGGACGTTGCGCGCAGCCTGTACCGGCAGGTAATCATCCGGCGCAAACCGGATACCGGCGGACATAGTGATATCGGGATTCCCTCCCACGAACCGCGTGAGTTGGTCACGCATTGCGCATGCCAGGTCAGCGACCCGATCCCAGGGGCCTACCAGCAAAAACTCGTCGCTACCGGCGAAGATCGTGTAACAGTCACGATAGTCATGCTCCGTATCGGCCGCGGGCTGACTGAGCAATTGCTGCAACCGGCCGGAAAAGAACTGATCGATGCGCCGGCTCAACGTGGCAATGTTGGCGATCGTATCATAGCCGTCGTTATCACGCCGCAGTCCCTCAGTCAGCCGGATCGTCAGGTCATCCAGACCGGCATTCAGATAGCCGAGCAGTGCGCGGCCGCGTGCCCGGTCCGCGATTGCGGCAAAGGTCAACGGTTCAGTAGGCTGCCCGCTGGGAATGTGGGTTGCCAGGTAGCGAAACGTGGCCGGGTACGCGGCTAGATCATGGATCTGCGGGTCGTTGAGTTGCACAACCAGGTAAGGCTCCCCGGCGTCAGCCGGCCAACCGGCCGGCAATAACCGGACAGCGCAGTTGAACGGCAGGGGCCGGACTGTTGCATCGGCATTTTCCGGATAGCCCTGGTAGTAGGCAATGTAGCGGGCCTGGGGCAGCAGACGCCCCCAGACGAGATCCTGCGCACACTGCCGGCATAGCATCTCCGGGTGGACTGCCGGGAATTTTCCGCAACCGGTGCAGACCCCGGTTTCCTGAAAATCCCGCTGGAGCAGAAAAGCGGCTTCATCCCACTCGCCGTCGGTAGTCAAGACCGTATGGGCGCGCCGTTGCTGTTCCCGCTGGAGCCGTTGCTGTAATCTGCTCAACAACTCGCCAAAGCCACTCCGTGTGGAACTACTCGCCTGGAACTGCTCACCGGCAAAGCTCAGGTGCGCCAGACTCAGCCCGATTTCGCCATTGAAGTGCTGCTGCAACCAGGTGTCGATTGTCTGGCGCAATTCCTGAATGATCATTGCCACAGCATCCCGGTTGGGGAGCAGCAGGTAGCAGGTATTCCCGGTCGCCATAATCAGATTGCCGTCCGGCACCCCAAACCGCCGTGCCATCTGCTGCCCAACCAGATCGACCAGAGTCTGCAGGTAGAGCGCGCGGCCCCGTAGACGATGTGCTACCCCACCTGGCCCGGCGTGGGCAATATCACACAGGTAGTCCTGAAACTCGGTCAACTGACCTGCCAGCAAGCAGAAGCGTCGGGACTGAGTTTCTGCCTGAACATCTGCTACGGTAAGCCGGTTGGTATGGTACTGGTAGATGCAGACGGCAATCGCGCTGGTTAACCGGGCCGTGTCGAAGAGCGACACATCAGGCGAACCACCGGGTAGACACGATCCATAACGCTAGAGTAGCGCCGGCAGATGGGTATAAATCTGCGTAAACCGGGAGCAATCGACTGTGGTTGCCAGCCAGTCCAGTTCGCGGGCCAGGTGCTGCAGATGCGCTGCCACCCCGGACATATCCGGCTCCGACTGGGGAAACAGAACCTCCAGGGAGGCTTGGGTCGCCGGGAGCGGGGCAACCTGGTAATAGGATGGTTGCAACGACTGCTGCCGGCTGATCTGTACCCGGCTGAAGATCGCGCGCAGTGGTTGATCCGGCAAACCCGGCTGTGGTTGTGCTGCGCTGCCGGCATATTGCCGTGCTTGCTCCAGGATCGCCGCCGATACTGGCTGATCCTCCAGG
>CAKZQX010000333.1 GCA_937141995.1 uncultured Chloroflexaceae bacterium
GCGCTGCTGCTCCTCGGTGCCAAACTCTTCCAGGCCAAAGCAGACCAGCGAGTTGTTGACAGAGGCAATCACGCCGAGCGCGGCATCCACGCGGCTCAACTCCTCGATCACAAGCGCATAGGAGACATAGTCCATGCCGGCCCCGCCAAACTCCTCGCCAACCGCCACACTCAGCAGGCCCAGTTCCGCCATCTGGCGGACCAGGTCGGTCGGCCACTCCATCTGCTCATCACGCGCGGCCGCGCCGGCGGCGGCTTCATTCTCGACAAACTGCCGAACGGTATCCCGCAGTAGTTGCTGATCTTCGGTTAACTGAAAATCCACACATTACCTCCTCGTACCTGCGCGCCGGGCAACCGGATAGGGCGCGGGGCTGCGGTGGAGTAACTCGACGCCTATTCTATGCGAGAACGTTCCGAGCTGCAACCGGCCGACGTGCGGCGAGATTTGTACTTTTTGTACAATACTTATACCAGATCATTTGTTGAAATTGTACAAAATACATGGTATCATAATAGTAACAACAGTTGCAACGGTGCAACTGGACGCTCCGGTCGTCAACTATGACTGTCACCTGTGTCAATCGCTGGAGCGTAGCGGACACAATTGAAGTGATTACACACGAGGAGATTATCATGCGTAACTACGGTTATGAAGGAAAGAACGTCGATCAGGTCGCTGCCCGTGTTCCCGGTGCCGGACAGGTTCTCCGCAAATATGGTATCGATCCCACCAACCGCCTGACCATGGCCCAGGCTGCCGCCGCTACTTCGACACCAGTGGATGAAGTTATGGCAGTGATGGAATATAAGGCCCGCCGCGCCGCCCGCCGGGCACAGGCCGCTCCCGCCGAGGTCGCCGAGGTCGCTACGGCTGCCGATGTGCAACGGAACATTCTGCACGAGGAGATCGAAGAGGGCGAACTGGTCGCATAAGTACAAACGTCGTTCAACGGCATACGTGCCTGTTGTTTGCGCCGGAGGTGAATCACCTCCGGCGCGTTGCGTTGGACGCGTTTCCGCGGACGGTGATCCAGAACAATCGGTACGTCCCTGTTTCCGCACACGATTGCATTTTATTCATCAGGATGCGCAGAAGCGGGTCCACGCTTCGCCCCGATGCCGGACCAACGCTCTGGCACGACAAAATCCGTCTGAAGTCGGAGAACATCCCGATTGACATGCGTAACTGGGTATGCTATCGTTAGCACAGCGATAGCAAACGGAGGAACTATTTTACCAATGGTCTACTTCAGCGACATGATGCTGTTCAACCACGCCGGCGCACACTGCGCTCCGGCAATGAACGGCATACCGCCCTCAGGTGAGGTGTTGCTCAAGTAACCCGCTACTCCAGTGCGATACCCCGGCCGTGGGCGGATCTACGCCCACGGCTTTTTGATTCCTTCCCTGCCCGCCGTCGGCCAATAGACATGGCGCGCTTCCGCAATTCTATCGCCATTATGATCATTTAGCGCAGCGGAGGAATGTATGTCTAAGAAGAAAAAACAACCAGTGAACCGATCAGGCAAGCCGGCGACGCGTCCATCCGGGAAACAGCACCGCAAGGTACCCATCCTTTCGCGTCGCCCGCCGCGCCAACCAGGACGCTAACCCTTCCCGAAAACCGAAATAGCTGCACTGGGATGGGTTGCCCATCCCAACAGAGGAGGTCAATCTATGCGTACCCTCACCTACTATGTTGCGACATCAATTGACGGCTTTATCGCCCATCAGGATGGCTCGTGGGATGGCTTTCTGGGCGAAGGTCAGCATGTGACCGACTATATCGAGTCATTGCAATGGTTTGACGCGGTCGTGATGGGCCGTAAAACCTATGAAGTCGGGCTCAAACAGGGAGTAACTGATCCCTATCCACATATGGAGAGCTACGTCTTCTCACGCACGCTCGGCACCAGCCCGGATGCGCGGGTGCAGGTTGTCGCCGAAAATCCAGAGGAGCGGGTCAGGCAGTTAAAGCAGGCTCCCGGTGGCAAGATCTACCTCTGTGGTGGCGCGGAGCTGGCGGCAACGCTGTTTGCGGCGGAACTGGTTGACGAAGTGATGCTCAAGCTCAATCCGTTCCTGATGGGAACCGGCATTCCCCTGTTCTCTCACGTCATCCCGCAAACGGCCCTGCAACTCATTGACAGCAAGATCTATGACACGGGAGTCATCTGGCTGCACTATCGCGTGCAACAGTAACATGCACCCGGCCCGGCATGCGCTAGTTTGTGGCACGCCGGGCCGACCTCCACCGCCAAAAGTTGTATTCTATGAGCAGTAAAACATTTATGCGTATGCCATACCGGCAGACACTCATAGCCCGACAACCTCCCACCGCACCCACCACCCCCGCAACTCATCTCCATATCAGGTTGACAGGTGTTTGCCAGTTTTCCCACAGCCAGACTTCAGTCGTCTCTGATGGAGTTAGCGCGCCTGACGCGCTATACTGGTATCAACAACGATACGAAAAACAGTCCGGTCAACGTTCATACGAGCGTGACTAATGCGACAGATAAGAATAGGTCGCAAGTCGGAGGCGAGAATTGTGCTACAACCCTATAATCTTTGCTGGTCATTCGCCTGATAAGCGTGACCACCAAAACACAAGGAGGAATGTCACTATGCGACGCATGGTAAGTGTTACGGGAGTCATTGCGGTATTGATCACCGCTATCGTTATGATCGCCGGGCCGGTTATGGCCCAGGATATCACCAACCCGGCCTTCCAACGGGTCTGGAACCGGCAGGATCTGCCCGTGGCCCAGCAGATCAGCGGTCGTTCGTGGACCTGGGGCCCTGAGGCCAACACCGACTCGATGCGCGAGCCCTACGCCGAGAGTCCCGAAGGGCAGCGCGTGGTGCAGTACTTTGACAAGAGCCGTATGGAGATTACCGACCCGACGGCGGATCAGAACAGCCAGTGGTACGTGACTAATGGTCTGCTGCCGATTGAGTTGATGACCGGCAACCTGCAGCTTGGCAATGAGCAGTTCGAGTTCCGCAGCCCGGCCCGCATCTCGGCCATTGGCGACCCGGGGAACTTCCCAACCTACGCGGACCTGAAACGGTTCTATCCGGCCCCGCCGGTCAACCCGAACGATCTGGGTCGGCCCGCTACCGGCCTGCTGAACCCGGATGGCAGCGTGAGTGCCTTCAATGAGTATGCCGATGATCCCAAAACAGTGCTGGTACAGGGTGAGAATAACCAGGGCGTGGCCCAGGCATTCATCGACTTCCAGAACCAGCAGGGCGTTGTCTACGAGAATGGGAACTATGTCCAGGGCCAGGTGTACGATCCGTTGTTCGTCTTTGGTCTGCCGGTGACGGGAGCCTTCTGGGTGAAGACAATGGTCGGCGGCGAGGAGCAGGCGGTGCTGTTCCAGGTCTTTGAGCGCCGTGTCCTGACCTACAACCCGGAGAACGAGGAAGCCTTCCAGGTGGAGATGGGCAACGTCGGCCAGCACTACTACCAGTGGCGTTACGAGGGCAACCCGGAGCCCTACCCCGCCCCGTAAGGATCGCCGTTCATCGTAGGAACTCGTACAACCATTTGATTGCAACCAGGGCCGCGCTCATCTTCATGAGCGCGGCCCTGATTCAGGTTCAATACCTCTCAAAGACCCCAATGTGTGAAGTCACACGCTTGAAGTGGATAGCGCCTCCGGCAGAGTGGAAGAAACCTGATCTTTTTTTCACACAAAAAAATCACTTTATGCATTCTTTGTGTGAAAGATCCAAGAGTACTACTTCCACTTGATTGTACAACCAACCGGCTGCGTCTCCGCGGTTGGCGGGAGTGACCCCACCAGCACCGCATCCAGCGCCTCACGCAGATAGTGCCGCCGGACTGCCGCAGGATCGTCGTAGTTGTCATCAATTGTCCCGTGGTAGCGCAGAATACCCTGCTGATCAAACAGGAAAACTTCGGGCGTCCGCTCGGCACCGTAGGCGCGTGCCACCTCCTGCGTCTCATCATAGAGATAGGGGAAGTTAAAGGACTTCTCGCGGGCGCGCTCCTGCATGCGTGGGAAGCTGTCGTTGGTATACTTTACCGCATCATTTGCGTTGATCACCAGAAAGCGGATGCCCCGGTCGGCATAGTCGGCCTGGATCCGGACCATGCGGTCTTCCCAGGCGCGCACATAGGGGCAGTGGTTGCAACTGAAGATAACGACCCGGATCAGGTCGGCATAGTCGTCAAACGCATACGCCTGATCGTCAACGCCCAGCAGCGAAAAGGGCACAGCTTTGTCGCCCAGATTAAGCTTTGCCATACACACCTCCGGTATGTTTATCGGGAATCTCGTGGGTAATCGGGAACGAGCAGCGCATTGCCACGCCTTACGTTCGGGTTGCACGCCGCAGCGCGGAACGGATCATCTCGGCGGAGGGGAGCGGCGAAATACGCCCATCCGGCAGATGATAGGCCCGGCAGGTCAGCACGTACATTGCATCAGATGGCGGGGGATCGATGTCATAACCATTTATCAGTATAGTGGGAGAGCCGGTGAAACGCAAACGCTGGGCCTGCTCCTCGGTCTCCACCGTGATCACCGTGACCGTTGCCGGCACACCCTCCTCGGCCAGCACCTCCCGCAGTCGCGCAAGCGCCGCCTCATGCGAGGGACAATCCTCAAAGTAGAGCAACTCGATCTGCATACCTGACCACTCCTTTCAAATATACGACGTACGTGATGGTCGCTTGACACATGACACTTCGGAGTGCCGCCTTCAAGCGGTTGTGTTGGCTTGAAACCACCTGATGAGAGTTGAAAAAATAGTCTGGATACGTAATTTACACGCGTTATGTAGTCACTGCCCCGGAAGAGCATGTCGCCTCCGGCAGGGCGGAAGATTCCATATCTTATCCACACGACTTACGCAGTCAGAGACTGTCTGAAAAGATGATTCGCGTCGGTCCCATGGCATGCCGGGTGCCCCGCGCCACCGGACAGCGCCCCA
>CAKZQX010000334.1 GCA_937141995.1 uncultured Chloroflexaceae bacterium
CGCCTACAACCGGGTATGATCAACCTGGCGTCCGCAGGTGCGGTGTACAACCGCACTTGTCGCCGCGCCTGCTTTGAACGAGCCCTGCTAATGCCATTGCTTATCACATTGCGTGCTGCTGGCATGCTATAATGACAGGTGATAGGAATAATCGTTGTAGGAATGAGAGGTAAAGACTATGAGCAGTGGCCCACCAGAGATAGTTACTTGGATCAGTGCAATCGGAACTATTGTAACTCCGATACTACTTGCTCTGTTTGCAGCGGTTGGTTGGGCAATACAGAAAAGAGTTGAAAAAGCTCAAACTATTGAGCAAGAACTGCGCGAAAGATCTCATAAGTTAGAGGAGGCACTGCGAGAAGACCGGATAGAAGTTTATAATCAAATATTAGAGCCTTTTATTATCTTGCTTACGAAAGATGAAGGGTTACTAAACGATAGAGCCTTCAAAGGAAAAACGAAAAGCCAAATTGCTCAAGAGAAGATTCTCTCGCTATCATACCGGCAAGCTGCCTTTAAATTATCACTTTTTGCCAGTGATGATGTGGTAAAATCGTACAATGAAATTATGCAGTTTTTCTATAGCATTGCAGCCTATCAAAGCGAAGGTGTTGAGGCAGATCGACGGGAACGAGGCTTTAGAATGCTTGACCTTTTTGGAGGATTGCTCTTAGAGATACGAAAAAATATTGGTAACGAAGGAACCTTGCTTAATAACACAGAAATGATCGAGTGGCTCATTAGTGATATTCGTGAATTACAAAAAGAGTATAAGTTGAATAATAAGCAGACAAAGTCAATAACCTGATAATCCATTCTAAAGATGAGCACCCCAATGAGCCAGACCCTGACAATCCCTGATACCCCCTCCGCGCACCTGGAGCAGATTGCACATATGCACGGTTTCGCCAGGATTGATCAACTACTGGAAGAGTGGCAGGCGTTTGTGGCGCAACCATAATCACCCCAGGCGAGCAGACTGGCGAACGGTAAAACAGTTCGGATATGACGTGTGGTTGAATGGCGTTCATCACCGCGCGGCCTCGGCGTTGGAATCCCGGCTTTAGCCGGTTACGGCCGCAAACCGGCTGAAGCCGGGACTCCGGGAGCAATGTCCGGATTGATTTTTCAACCTTATATCCGCCGGATCGGGCTTACACACGGCTGAGCTAGCTAGCCACATCAAGATGGGTTGCGCGGACGCGCAGCAACGCGTCCCTACCGAAACGTGCTCTACCTGAGCGACAGCATCCAACCGGCTAAAGCCGGGACTCCGGGATGGCATATCCGGGTTATTTTCTCAAAGGTGTTCGTCGGCCAGAACGCCGGAAGCAATGTCCGGATTGACTCTCAACATCACAAAACGCCCGCAGCCATAAGTTTCCTCATAGCTGCGGGCGCTGTGTATGCTGCGTGGTTATGCCAGGGTGTTAAAACTACGACTCCAGCGTGCTGACGTCGCCCACGTCCTGACCGAGCGCCTGAGCCTTGAGCACGCGGCGCATAATCTTGCCGCTGCGGGTCTTGGGCAGGCTAGGCACAAAGGAGATCTTCTCCGGGCGAGCAATCGGTCCCATTTCGTGACCGACATGGCCCTTGAGTTCCTCCTCCAGTTGCGGGCTGCCCTCGAAGCCTTCGCGCAGAATGACAAAGGAGTGAATAACGTTCCCCTTGACCTCATGTGGCAGGCCAATAGAGGCAGCCTCGGCCACCGCGCTGTGGCTGACCAGCGCGCTCTCGACCTCGGCGGTACCCAGGCGGTAGCCGCTAACCTTGATCACATCGTCGAGGCGACCAATGATCCAGAGGTAGCCATCATCATCCTTGCGCGCGCTATCGCCGACGGTGTACATCCCGGCGGGCTCCTTGTCCCAATAGGTGGTCACATAGCGTTCGGGGTCATTCAGGATGGTACGCATCATGCCGGGCCAGGGTTGCCGGACCACCAGCAGGCCGTCCTCGTTCGCTGCACACGAACTGCCGTCCTCGTGAACCACATCCACTTCAATCCCCAGGAAGGGCCGGGTGGCACTGCCGGGCTTGAGTGGCGTAATCGGGGTGGGCGTAATCATAAAGTGGCCGGTTTCCGTCTGCCACCAGGTATCCATAATCGGGCAGCGCTCGCCACCGATGATGCGATAGTACCAGCGCCAGGCTTCGGGGTTGATCGGCTCACCCACGGTGCCCAGCAACCGCAGTGTACTCAGGTCGTGGCGGCTGGGCCAGGCTTCGCCAAAGCGCATCAGGCCACGGATCGCCGTCGGCGCGGTGTAGAGAATGCTAATCCCGTGACGGGCGATCAGCGACCACCAGCGGTCCGGATAGGGATAATTCGGCGCGCCCTCATACATAAACGACGTCGCCCCGGTCAGGAAGGGGCTATAGACAATATAGCTGTGGCCGGTAATCCAACCCGGATCGGCCGCACACCACCAGCGGTCTTCTTCCTTGATATCGAAGACAAACTTGAGGGTAGCATAGGTGCCGACCTGGTAGCCGCCGTGAGTATGCACCACACCCTTGGGGCGGCCGGTGGTGCCGCTGGTGTAGAGAATGAAGAGCGTATCTTCCGCATCGACCGGCTCGGTCGGACAGACCGCCGAGGCAATCGGCAGGCTCAACAGGTCGTGCATCCAGAGGTCGCGCCCGCTCTCCATAGTGACCTCGTGCCCGGTATGCTTGACGACAATACAGGTCTGGATACTGGGCGTGCGGGCCATGGCTTCATCGGCAATCTTCTTGAGTTCGACCACCTTACTCCGCATCACGCCGCCGTCCGCCGTGACCAGCACCTTACTATTAGCATCGTCCACGCGGTCAGCCAGCGCTTCAACGCTAAAGCCACCATAGACGACACTGTGGGCCGCGCCGATCTTGGCACAGGCCAGCATCGTAATCGGCAATTCGGGGATACGTGGCAGGTAGATGGTAACGATGTCACCCTTCTTCACGCCCATGCTCTTGAGCACATTGGCAAAGCGGCTGACTTCGCGGTTCAAGGTGTGGTAGGAATAGGTCCGCTGCGTCCCATCCTCGCCCTCCCAGATCAGCGCCAGCTTGTTGCGCCGCCAGGTGGTGACATGGCGGTCAATTGCGTTATGCACAATGTTGGTTTTTGCGCCGACAAACCACTTGTAGAATGGTGCCTGGCTATCATCGAGCACCTGCTGCCAGGGCTCGTACCAACCCAGTTCATTCGCCTGATCCGACCAGAACTCCTGGGGGTTCTTAATACTCCAGTCGTACAGTTCCTCGTAGGTCGAGAAACCCTTCTGGCGCATATAGGCTGTCACATTGGCGTTTTCGACAACCTCGCTACTGGGCTTGTAGAGGCGCTGCAAGCCGTTGGTTGCCTGTTCCGTTCCGCCGGAACTGTCCATTGTCGCGGTATTGTCCAGCGCAGCATTGCGGGTCTCAGACATCGGTGAACCTCCTTAACTCATTAACTCATATGTTTGGCAGTAGAAGCCGGGAAAAGGTCAAGGTCGTGGTGTGCAGGTATGGTGTTCTGATCTTCCAGTCTGATCACTTCTTCTGGCTAGATGCACGACTACGATTCACTGTCGTGATTATAGAAAGGGCGTAAACGATTGTCAAAAAGCCGCAAAAGTCACTCAATCCTCAGACATCTCAACGCCATACAGACATAGACATACCCAGGTAAAAGAGAGAACGGCTGCCGCACAACCCGGCCCGATATGCGTCAGCCTGTGCAGCAAACCCGGTCGTCATACGACGAGCGGGTTTGCTGCACTGTATTGCCTGACAGGAGTTACGCGGTGTGTGTTCAAACGAACCGTTTACTCTCGATAACGGCGTATTTCGCCTGCGGCAGCATGGTACTTTTCTGCCTTTTTCCGGAACATTTGGCTCGGAGAGCCAAATGTTCCGGAAAAAGAATGTCCCATTCCACCCTGCCGGAGGCGAATCGGGCCATGTGTCCAGGCAGACGCCTGGTTTGGAACCGACCGCGTAACTCCTGTACCTGAATTGTCAGCCAGACCTAGAACTGACCCTTCAGCATATCGGCCGCCTCACGCACCATATCCACGGTGGCATCGTCTTCAATGGTGCTCAAGTCGCCAATATTGTCACCCTGATAGACGGCCCGGATCACGCGGCGCATAATCTTGCCGCTGCGCGTCTTGGGCAGGCTAGAGACAAAGTGAATGCCCTTGGGCGAGGCAATCGGGCCAATGCGGTCACGCACCAGTTGGCGCATCTCCTCGGCCACCCGGTCCTCGTCCGCCGGAGCGATGTGGTTCTTCAGCACCGCTATGATCAGCACCCCTTCGCCGCGCAGTTCGTCCTTCACGCCGACAACGCCGACCTCGGCCACACCCGGATGCGACGAGACGACTTCTTCGATCTCGCGGGTACCCAGGCGATGCCCTGAAACGTTCAGCACTTCATCGGCGCGGCCCAGCATCCAGAAATAGCCGTCCTTATCCTCAATGGCATAGTCGCCGGTGAGGTAGAGTTGCTTGTCCTGGAACTGGCCCCAGTAGTCCTTCAGGTAACGCTTGTCGTCGTTCCAGAGCGTCAGGAGCATCCCCGGTGCCAGTGGCCCCCGTTCAATCAAGAAGCCCTTCTGCCCCTTCTCCAGCGAGTTACCATCCGGGTCAACTACCTCCAGGCGATGCCCGACGGCGGGCTTGGTAGGCGACCCCGGCTTGATCGGCAGCATCTCCAGCCCGACCGAGTTAGCCAGCATTGACCAGCCGCTCTCCGTCTGCCAGTAGTGGTCAATCGGCGGCGTACCCAGCACCTCCTTGCCCCACTGATAGGATGGCTCATCCAGCGGTTCCCCGGCGGTGAAGAAGTGCCGCAGCGAAGAGAGATCGCGGTCCTTGATCCAGCTATCGGGGAACTTCTTAAGCGCGCGCAAAGCGGTTGGCGCAGTGAAGACGCAGGTTACACCATACTTCTCAATAATGCGCCACCAGATGCCCGGATCGGGATAGTCCGGCGTGCCTTCGTAAACCACCGTCGGCAACCCTTTGAGCAGCGGCCCATAGACAATATAGCTGTGACCGACCACCCAGCCAATATCCGATGTAGACCAGTAGACATCGCCCTCGCTCACATCATAGATCTGGCTCATCGAGGCGTGCAGGGCCACCATATAGCCGCCCGTATCACGCACCACGCCCTTGGGCTTGCCGGTGGTGCCCGACGTATAGAGAATGTACGATGGATCGGTACTCTGCAGGCGCGTCGGCTCAACATGCAGCTCACCGCGCTGCGCCAGTTGCTCCGTCCAGTCCAGGTCACGCCCGCGTTTCATCGGGCAGGAACCCAGCCCGCGGTTTAACACCAGCACATCGCGTACACTGTCCGTCGTGGCCGCATCAAGCGAGGCATCAACCATCTCTTTGAGCGGAACAACATTGCCCTTGCGGGAACCGGCATCGGCGGTCAGCACCGCCACCGGCTCGGCATCGTCGATGCGGCTTGCCAGCGAAGAGACACTAAAGCCGCCAAATACCACCGAGTGAATCGCGCCCAGGCGCACACAGGCCAGCATCCCGATAATTGCTTCCGGGACCATCGGCATGTAGATCAGCACCCGGTCGCCCTTGCGCACACCCAGGTTTTTGAGCACACCAGCCAGCTTATTGACCTCACGGTAGAGTTCAAAATACGTCAGCGTGCGGGTTTTTCCGACCTCGGTGCTCTCCCAAATAATTGCGGCCTGACCTCGTTTGGAACCAAACGCATGCCGATCAACCGCGTTATAGCAGATGTTGGTCTCGCCGCCAACAAACCAGCGGTAGAATGGCGCATTGGAGTCGTCCAGTACCTTATCCCACTTGCGGTACCAGTGCAACTCCTCGGCAAGCTCACCCCAGAACGAAGTCGGATCCTCGATGGAACGGCGATAGACCTCATCGTAGCTCATCACTGAACCTCCTCTAAAGCGTTCTTCCTCGAACCTCTTCATAGAGGCAAAAAGAGGGAATACCAGATTCTGAAAGACGTACAACACGTCCGATAGTGCCGTAAAGCACAACCAGACGGCGGGCCGGGTTGAAACGAATATTGTGTTGACTAGTACAGGTTTTGAGGATTTGGGCTCAATGAGAGTTTATCACAAATTTTGACTTTGGCAAATTTTTGAAACAGGTGGAGTGGCGATGACGGGGATGCGACGGCGCGACGAATGGTTGGTGTATCGGGAGCAAGATCCTCCGAACCGTCTCGCCTCTTCGCTTCATCCCACAAGCCCCAGGTCCAGGTAGACCGCCGAGGTCAGCGCGTGGAAGCGCTGGTCGTGCTGCTCATTGCCCGGCGTGCCGTTGACGACAATAGCGACAACCAGATCATACGCCGGATCGGCGAAGGCGATGGAGGATTGATACCCGCCGTGGCCGAAGGTGCGCGGGGAGCTATGTTCGCCGTAACCGTAGGGCACAAGTGCGCTACCGTACTGCTTTGAGTCCCGCATGAAACCCAACCCCCAGTCCAGTGTATGCCCCAGCGTTTCGTCAACCATGCCGACGCGGTGACGCGCGGTCAATGCCTCGACGGTCTGGGGGGCAAGCAGGCGGGTACCGGCGCGCTGCCCGCGTGCCAGCAGCATCTCGTAGAAGTACCCCAACTCGCGGATGGGGCCCCGTCCACCACCACCCGGCCGGCAGGCGACGCAGTCCTCTTCCGTGTCCCAGAAGGGGTCGAGTTTTGACTCCGGATTGCCGGCGGTATTGTGCATAAAGCCGATGCGATTGCCATAGGCGCGGAACTGCTCCGGCGGCATCCCTACCCCAGGAGTCATGCATGCTGAGTGGGATAAAAATCTCCTCGCGGACATAGCGCTCGAAGGGGCGACCGTCGATGCGCCGGATTAACTCACCCAGGATAAACCAGGCCGAGGAGACATGATAGCCTCCCCGCCGCCCTGGTACCCATCCCGGCTCGAGTGCCGCCGCGCAAATGCCGGCAATTACCACCTCCCAGGCGACAGGCCGCCAGCGCGCCTCAACAAAACGAAACCCGGCGGTGTGGGTCAACAGGTGGCGCAGGGTGACGGCTTCTTTGCCGCCGGCAGCAAACTCAGGGATGTACCTGCTCACCCGGTCATCCAGATCAAGCTTCCCCTGCTCCCAGAGTTGCCCGATAGCCACCGCAGCCACCGGCTTCACCGAGGAGAACCAGAGCATAATCGTCTCGCTGGTCATCGGCAGGCCGTAGCGTGCCTCACCGATGCCGCAGTCGGCCACGGGGGTGCCCGCCAGCGAGACATAGAGCTGCGCCCCCAGATGCAGGTTCTGGTCAATCCCCTGCGTGATCAGGGCAACGGTGCCGGGGAGGGTGGTTTGCGGCGATTGCATAACGGTTCGCTTTCTCACTCAGATAGTACCGGCGTTATTGTACCGCATTGGCGCGGGGATGATGGAGGGCAGCCGGGATGATATGGTTGCACATGCAACCTATCGGTGCGAAGCTGCGTAGTGAAGAACACACGGAGGAAAGAATTTCCTAAAGGAAGGGGGATGTTATGTCAGTATCCCAGGTGTTACGACGCAGTGTCACCGTGGGTGAGCTGTTCATTGCTGCACTGCTAACCAGCCATCCGGCCCTGGCCCAGGAGCGATCTTTCATCTATGAACGGATCGATGTCACCGTTGATGTTCCGACGAATGGTGTGCTTACCGTCACCGAGACCATGACACTCGACTATCGGGGCGGTCCATTCACCGCTGCCTCCCGCGACATTGCCCTTCAACAACTTGACGACATCCGCGATATTACCCTGTACGAAGGTGAGCAGGTTTATACCACGGCACCGGCAAGTAACGTTGCCGGCACTTATACGGTCGAGCGTCGGCAGGATGCCGTCAATGTCCAGTGATTCTATCCACCCACCAGTGATATGACGCGCACCTTCACACTCCGCTACCAGGTTGACGGTGCCGTACGGGTCGGCAATGAAACCGATCAACTCTGGTGGGTCGCTATTTTCCCGGAGCGTTCGATTGATGTTCAGCGGAGTAGTGTCACCGTGCGCCTGCCAGAGGCAGCGCAACTCCAACCCGATGATGTCACCCTGCCGGCGGCCACAGGGCAGGTGAATATTGTGCAGAATGTCGTCACAGTTGTGCGCGATACGCCCCTCCCACCCGGGATGTCGCTCGATGTGCGAGTCGCGTTCCCACCTGATCTGGTACAGGCCGAGGCTCCGATGTGGCAAACCGAGGCGTGGGCGCAACCCCGTCAACCTGCTGTGACACCAGCAACTACTGGGGCGGTTCCCGCATCCTGGTTTATCGGGTCAATAGTGGTTATTCTGGGTGTTGTTCTCATGCTTTTTCTCTATCTTATGCGTAATGTACAGGAGTACCAATATCCGCGCAGCAAGGAAGATAACGCGGATGAGAATGACGTGGAGCGTGCATATCAACGCCGTCTCCGGGAGATGGAACGTGCCGGTCGTGACTGGCAAGCGCGCCGGCCGCGCAGTTCCTCCCGCAGCACTGGTGCCTATTTTCATAGCGGTAGTGGGAGTTCTACTGGTAGCGACAGTGGCAGCTTTGGGGGTAGCAGTAGTGATAGCGGCAGTGGTGGCGGTGGTGGTGGTGCCTGGTAAGTTTTTTCTTCTCTTTTGGTACGTCAGTAACCCATAGCAAACATAGCCGAAAGATCTGTTATATTTAGCGGCGTGAAGGGTCTGACATGTTCTTCCGTAGAGAGATTCTTCACGCCTACTGCAAAGCATGTATGACGCCTATTCCGTTATGAGCCGGATTTCAGGAGAAGCACACAATGAGTCAATACTACGAAGGAATACCGCTGGAAAAGAAGCATTCCAGATTGGGGATTGCTGCGTTGATCATCGGCATACTGGTGGGTATGCTTTTGTGTATCCTGATCGTTTTTGCCGGTGTTATCGAAGTTTCGCAACCGGGGAGTCTGACGGGAGATTCTGTCGGAGCCGTATTACTGGGATTGCTGGTCATCGGTGGGCTCCTGCTAAACCTGATCGGAATTGGCCTGGGCATCGGTGGCCTGTTTCAGCAGCAGCGTAAGAAGCTATTTCCCATTCTCGGCATATCGATAAACAGCGTTATTCTCCTGGGCGTGTGCGTGCTTATAGCATGGGGAAGTGTTCAACCGTAGCGTCAACAAACCCGGGTTACGCGGTCCCTATCCCGAAAGGGGATCTCGCCTCCGCCAGGGCGGAACGAACCATCTTTTGTGACCAAGATAAAAGGACCAGGCTGCCGCAGACAAAATTCAGTTTCGCCTGCGGCAGCCTGGTTTGAATGTCCACCGCGCAAGTCGTGTCACACTTGCGTAGAACGTGGGTCACAAGCATGTGGGCGTAGTCACCACGAGAGGTTACATCATGCTTTTCAGATGGAGTTGCCACCGCCGCGAAGACGGTGCTGCCAACATTGTTTACGCCTTTGCGCGTCCGTGTATACCTGTGCCAATTTACCCGGTCCGGCCCAGGGTTGCCCCCGGCACCACTGCCGGCTCATCTATCCGTACTCCAACATACTGTGCCGGGCCAAAGGCCAGCAGGAGCATAAATATCGGGCTCAGGAAGATCAACCCCAGGGTAAAGCCGATGCCCTTGCCGAAGGCTCGCGACAGGTCGTGCATCAGCATCAGCGAAATAACCACATTTACGACCGGAACAAACCAGAGGAGCAACCACCAGCCTGGGCGTCCGACAATCTTGAGGAACACCACGATGTTGTAGAAGGGGATAAGCGCAGCCCATCCCGGTTGACCGGCTTTGGCGTAAATTTTCCACGACGCGGCCAGCGCCACGAAAAGCAGGGCAAAACCAAACAGCAACGACAGAACTGCTATCACCATGTCGCCGGATGAGCCACCGGCTTGCTGGGCCATTGCGAGAGACCAGATCATGTGCTTCTCCTTGTGTGTTGAATGCTTCAGGTCGGTTCGCTTACTCGGTCGATCTAATTGTCTGATTGCCAGTAGTTACGCGGTCGTTGACCCGACAAGCGATTTCGTCTCCGGCAGGGCGGAAGAAACCATCTTTTTTCACAAAAAAATTTGCACATAGTGCAAATTTTTTTGTGAAAAAA
>CAKZQX010000335.1 GCA_937141995.1 uncultured Chloroflexaceae bacterium
CGGCGATACTCGCGCAGGTTCCAGGCGAGCAGCCAGAAGTGCCGTACTGCAAAGATGAGTATTCCCGCCATTGCCGTCAAAATGAGCCCTTTATTCAGCAGACTACTGCCGAGCAAATGTGGTAGTAACGTATCAAAAGTTATGATGGGTGTTTCAGGGTGTGGAACCATAAACATAAGGTAGATAAAAAATGATACAGACAGACCACCATTTCCCAATGCCGCCAGCATATAGAGCGGCGAGTAGGTTGTTCCAAGATTCTTTCGCAGTGCCATTGTTGCCTCCATGTCCTTTTTTCACTGTACGAAGCGAATTCCTAAGGTGTACTTGTGCGGGTGTGCCTGACTACCGGCCACCCGCCGGTCCATATACGAAAGCTATTGTCCGGTGCCAGTTTGTGCCGGGCAGGTATTCATCCCTAACAGGCGATAGGCTGGGCAGACCCCGGTAATGCCCGTCACCAGCAGCACGATACCGACCAACCCGCCAATCCACTGCCAGATACCCGGCAAGACCAGGATAGCGAGTACCAGCAGGGCTGCACCGATAAGCCCACGAATCATGCGGTCAAAGTCTCCTTCATTTCTGGCAAACATTATGTTGCTCCTCCTCTGTTATTTATTGCGTATTCCGTTTGTCTAGCCCTTTGATGCACTGATTGTGTATCAGGTTACATCAGTGCAGGTTGAGTACGTTTTCGCTTTGCATCGTTCTGCTCTTTGGATGCACGCCGCCGCCGGCAGGTTACATGGAACCACCCCCGGCAAGGCGGCGGACGCGCACAAGTGCGTCCCTACAACAAACCAGGAATAATCGGTATAATACGGGGAACCAACCTGAGAGTCGTATTTGTTCTTCGTTCTCTGGTTCTTTGTTCTCTGATTCTTTGTTCTTTGTTCTCTGGCTCTTTGTTCTTGCAACAGGAGTAACTATGTCAACGGCTTCCCAATCAGCGCGGGTTGTGCAGATCAATGTAAACCCGGAAGGCGGCGTGCCCAAGCATCCTGTGCCGCGCGCCGAGGTAACAATTAATGGGGTTGTCGGGGATAAGCAGCGCGACCGACAGCATCATGGCGGGCCAACGCGTGCGGTCTCGCTCTTTGCGTTGGAGCGTATCCAGGCATTGCAGGCCGAGGGGCATGCGATCGCGCCCGGCTCAACCGGCGAGAACCTGACGATCAGCGGGCTGGATTGGGATGCCGTTCAGGTCGGGGATTGCCTGCGGGTCGGTGATCGGCTACGGATCGAGATCACCGGCTATGCCGCGCCATGCAAAAGCATCAGCGACTCCTTCGTCGAGGGGCAATTCAAACGGGTGTCGCAGAAGGTGAATCCCGGCTGGAGCCGCCTCTATGCGCGGGTGCTGGTCGAGGGCATGGTGAACGTGGGCGATCCGGTGGAGTGGGGTGTGGGGGAGTTTTGAGTATGGCACTGTGCCGGATACGCTTTGTCCTGGTTCCTTTGTTCTTTGTTCTCGATATTCTACCTTTGCCGCGCTGCCCCCTTGATCACTTCGCGCGCGCCGCCGTTGTCGGTGATGGTCGCCATCACCGTACCGCCAGACGGCCCC
>CAKZQX010000336.1 GCA_937141995.1 uncultured Chloroflexaceae bacterium
GGCATCTCGACTATCTCCGTCCCCATGCGCACCTGCTGGAAGCCTGGACAGTTGCGGGTAGCCCCGCGCTGGAGTGTACCTGGTGTACCATCCTTTCCAATCTACCGGAGATAACCATCCCGGTACGCGGCTTCGGAGCCGGCGATACCCGCTGCGCCGGCCACCTCTTCTACAGCGCGACCCGTCCGCGAATGTGCCTCTTCAATGCCGTCCTGCTCCAGAGTCTCCCGCTTGACACCCCCGAATATGCCGAAGTCCAGATTGAGATCAGTCTCTTTGATGAAAAAGCGGTTTACTAATACTGCCGGCATAGTGGCCCGTTTATCAGACGCATTATGAAGCCATGTATATAAATCGATACAGATGATTGTTGACTTTTCATACACAATGCTATCTTGACAATGCTGGTATACCTGCGTATAGTGCCAACAATAGATGGTAAGCATAGAGTTGTAACACGGTATCAGGTAGTGGGCAGGGATGTGGATAGTACTCAGATGAGTGTGATCACTGAACTTCGTTTCTCATAGCAGATACGCATACCCTGAAACAGGCGTCATCTTGTACAGCGTGAACAGTTTTGCTCCCAATGCCAATGCCAAGTGATCCTTCACTGCAATGTAGAATGACGGGTCTCATCGTAGTCATAGTAACTGACTATGCGGTCAGTTCGGAGTAATATCATATGGCAGATAAACTCGTAATCGTCGAGTCGCCTGCAAAGGCCAAGACGATTCAGAAATATCTCGGAACCGGCTTTCGCGTTACCTCCAGCATGGGGCATGTACGCGATTTGCCCAAAAAAGATCTTTCCATCGATCTGGAGCATGACTTCGCGCCGGTCTACGAAGTCACCAAGCAGAAGGTTGTTACTGAACTGCGTCAGGCCATCAAAAAGGCCGATGCGGTCTATCTGGCAACTGACCCGGATCGAGAGGGCGAAGCGATTGCCTGGCATATTACTCAGGCCGCCGGGATTCCGCGCAATATGCCGGTACATCGGGTGGTCTTCCAGGAGATCACCAAACCGGCGGTGCAGGCCGCAATTGCCAACCCGCGTCAGATCAATAACAACCTGGTAGAAGCACAACAGGCCCGCCGTGTGCTGGACCGGTTGGTGGGCTACCGCCTCAGTCCTTTGCTCTGGGACAAAGTGAAGCGCGGGCTGTCTGCCGGGCGCGTGCAGTCGGTGGCAGTACGCCTGATCGTCGAGCGCGAACAGGACATTGAAGCCTTTAAACCAGTTGAGTACTGGACCATCGAGGCGGACCTGGCAAAACATCTGGAAGGTACCGCCGGCAACGGCAAGGTGACTCCCGCCGAGGAACCCCGCAAAGATACGTTTCGGGCGGTGTTGATCGAGCGCGGCGGCAAGAAACTCGACAAGTTCGCGATCGAGAATGAAACGCAGGCCAACCGCATTGTCACCGACCTGGAGCATGCGCGCTATGTGGTACAGAAGGTTACGCGCAAAGATAAGCGCCGTAACCCGCAACCCCCGTTTATCACCAGCACCCTGCAGCAGGAGGCGGGGCGTAAACTGGGCTTTAGCGCCAAGAAGACCATGACACTGGCGCAGCGCCTGTATGAAGGGATCGACATCGGCGGCGAGGAAGGTACGGTCGGGTTGATTACCTATATGCGTACCGACAGCACCAATGTGGCGCAGGAGGCCCAACAGGAAGCACGCCGGGTGATCGAGCAGCGCTATGGTAAGGAGTATCTGCCGGAGAAGCCCCCGGTCTTCAAGAAGCGCGCCAAGGGTGCGCAGGAGGCACACGAGGCCGTGCGCCCCACCAGCAGCACCCGCACGCCGGAGATGCTCGCCGGCAAGCTGGAACGTGATGCGCACCGACTGTATGAGTTAGTCTGGAAACGCTTCCTGGCAAGCCAGATGTCCCCTGCCATCTTTGATAGCACCACAGTGGATATTGGCGCATGGACCACGGATAATGGACAGTCCGGCACGGCACCCTACACATTCCGGGCAACCGGCAGTGTGCTCAAGTTCCCCGGGTTCCTGGCGGTCTACAATGTCAGTCTGGATGAGGGCGAGGAGGACGAAGACCGCGAGAAGCGCCTCCCACGCCTGACTGAGCAAGAAGCCCTGGATCTGCTGGCGCTACTGCCGCTCCAGCACTTCACCGAGCCGCCGCCCCGCTACACCGAGGCCAGTCTGGTGAAAGAGATGGAACGACTGGGTATCGGGCGACCATCAACCTATGCGCAAATTATTTCGACCGTTCAGGACCGCGAGTATGTCAGCCTGACCGAAAAGAAGCTGATACCCACAACGCTGGGGCGGGTTGTCACCGATCTGCTGGTAGCGCACTTCCCCAAGATTGTCGATTACGACTTCACCTCGGGGTTGGAGCAGCAACTGGACGATATCGCCATCGGTGAGAAGCAGTGGGTGCTGGTGCTGCGGACCTTCTACGGCCCCTTTGAGCAGACGCTGGAAGAGGCCCGGCAGAGCATGCGCAATTTCAAGCTCGAAGAGATCCGGACTGACCTTACCTGCCCCAAGTGCAATGAAGGCCGGCTTGTGATCAAGTTTGGGCGCAACGGCGAGTTCCTGGCCTGTTCACGCTACAGCAAAGAGGGTGGGCCGGAGTCGTGCGACTTTACCAGCAACTTCCACCGCGATACCGAGGGGCATATTGTTCTGGATGCGGCCGGATCGGCAGAAACCAGCGACGTGATGTGTAATGTCTGCGGCAAGCCAATGGTGCTCAAGAAGAGCCGCTTCGGGCCATTTTACGGCTGCTCGGGCTATCCTGAGTGTAAGAATACCCGCCGCATCGGCAAAGACGGCAAGCCGGTGCCCCTGCCGGTGCCGACCGGCGTCACCTGCCCCAAGTGTAGCGAGGGCGAAATGATGCAGCGCCGGGGCAGATTTGGCCGTCCATTCTATGGCTGTAGCCGCTACCCGCAGTGCGACTACACGACCAACGATCTGGCGCAGGTGAGCGCGTATGTGCCGGAGGCGGAAGAAGCAAAAGCCGCTAACGGTAAAGCTGCCACAGAGAACGCCGGGGTTGCGGACGGCAAAACGAAGAAGAAGTCTGCGAAGACGACCGCCAAGACCGCCAAGGGCAAAGCCGTATCCGCCGCCAGGAACGGAGCCGCCGAGCCGAAGACTGAGACAACCGCAAAGACCGGCACCGGCAAGGCGAAGACAACCACCAGACAGACGACGGCGAAGACGGCTAAAGGCAACGCAAAGAAGTCCACGAAGAAAGCTGCCCAGGAAGGTGCGCAAGCCGGCAGCAACGGCAGCGGTGACGCAACCAGCAAGGCCACAGCGACAACGAAGACCACCGCCGGCTCAGGCCCGCGCCGCAAAGCAACAGCAGCGGTGGAAGTCGAAAAAGCGGGAGAGGAATAATAATCCGTGCTTCCGGTAGGGACGCGCTTCTGCGCGTCCGCTGTTCCTCTAAATCACCCGACTTCCGCAGTCACTGACCCGGCAGCACATGTCGCCTGCGGCAGGGTGGAAGATTCCGGATCTTTTTCACAAAGATGTTGCTCTGAGAGCAACATCTTTGTGAAAAAGAATAAAACAGTACCATGCTGCCGCAGGCGCATCCGGCTTTCATCTGAATCAAACGTCCGGTTCGAATGCTGACCGCGTAACTCGTCTGAATTACACGACTTACGCAGTGGCGTACAAATCAGACATGTACTTTCACAACGGCAGTCTTCGCCTGCGGCAGCGTGGTACTTTATGGATCAGATCTTCCGCCCTGCCGGAGGCGAAAATGCCTTTTGGATAAGCAACCGCGTAATGCGTGTGAATTACACCAGGCCGGACACACGGAAGCAGCGCGTTCCCGATGGGGGCGCGCTGCTTCCGGCTTTCCCGGCGAACAACGACAGACGCTATGACGAAGCGCCCAGCGCCTGACTATCCTCGGAGTGCCCACCGCCGCTATCGTACCCCATCTTGATCCAACCCCGCTTGATCGCGTAAATTACCGCCATCGTCCGGTCATTAACCTGGAGCTTCGAGAGGATTGAGGTAATATGGTTCTTGACCGTCTGCCCGCTGATACTCAACTCGTTGGCAATCTCCTTATTCGAGAGACCGCGCGCAATACAGTCGAGAATCTCGATCTCACGGCTGGTCAACGGCGCAAACAGTGCGCTGGTCTGCTCATCTTCCGAGGCAGCCAGTTCACGGAACTGATGAAGGACCCGCGTGGCGACATGAGGTTTTGCCAGAACACTCTCGTTAATCAGATACTTACCCCTGGCAACTTCACGAATATAGAACAGCAAATCATCAGGATGCACATCCTTGGATGAATAGGCCGCTGCGCCCACCTTAATTGCCTGAAAAAGCTGCTCATCGTCTTCATAGACACTCAGCACAATAATGCCGATGCGCGGCTCGCGGCGTTTGATCACCCGGGCCACTTCCAACCCGTTGAGACCGGGCAGGTTAATGTCTACCAGCACGACGTCAGGCATAAGGCGTTCCGTCAGCTTGATCGCCTCCTGACCATTCTCCGCTTCCCCCACAACTTCCATGTCACCCGCATCCTCCAGGCTCCACCGAATACCCTGACGAAACAGTGGATGGTCATCGATTATCAGTACCTTCACGTTATTCGTTGTCATGGCGAGTGTACTTTCCCTTCGACTAAGAGCCCGTGGACGATCATCAAATCTATGGCGCAAGATCTGTGGCAACCAGTGGTAATGCCACCGTCACCTCAGTTCCATGCCCTGGTCGTGATGCAACGACAAAGCGCGCGCCAATCAACTCGGCACGCTCACGCATGCTCGTCAACCCCCAGCTTTCACGACCAGCACGGCGGACCACTTCATGGGGGTCGAAGCCGGGACCATCGTCACGGATGATAAGCACCAACCGACCTCGCCGCACTGTTAACGTCACCTGGATCGCCGCCCCCCGCGCATGCTTATGCGCGTTTTGCAGCGCCTCCTGCACAATCCGATATAACACGATCTCGCTCTCGGTGGGCAACCGGGGCAGTGTATCCGCTTCAAACGTCACCCGCGCATTATAGGCATCCCGATAGCGCCGGGTGTATTCCTCAATTGCCGCAACCAATCCCTGCTCATCCAGGCGTCCCGGTCGCAGGTCGGCAATAAATCGCCGCACTTCGTGGAGACCATCCCGCGTTGCCCCGCGTAACCGATCAACCATAACACCAAGTCGATCATGCTCCTGCTTCTGAATCAGTGTCCAGCACTGCTCCAGGCCCATCAGCGTATTCGCCAGTACCTGCGCCGGACCATCATGGACCTCCCGCGCCAGGCGAACACGTTCCTCCTCACGCCCTTTGATAATTTGCGCGCGCAGAGCCTGCATCCAGGGATCCGCCGACTCATCTTCACCAGTGCCACGCAATGTCGCGCTGCTCATATCGATCTGGCGCACCAGTTGATCAAGCTGTTTGAGTGCATGCTGCACCTGCTGCCGTTCACGTACCAGCGTCTCACACCGGGTACGCAGCGTATGTTCGCGTTCGGTCAGGTCCGCGGCGGTCGGCAACTTGCGTTCCACCGCAAACCGGCACTGAGTCACAACCTCATCCAGCGTACGTTCCGCCTGGCGCAACTCTGCCGTCATCTGCTCACGTCGCTGCTGAGCCGACTCCGCCAGCGAGCGCAACTGCACCAGTTGGGCAACGACGATACGATGCGCCGCTGCCAGCACATCCGCGTCCGAGGGATCGGCGCTCACAGCAGGTTCCCTTTCCAGTCCAGAGGACACGCGCATCCCGGTCGCGTTCAATAAGATGGGACAATCCAGCCTGGCATGGCTCAGCTTGATCCAGGCAAGCCCGGTCTACGATAGAACCCGATAGCATGCATCCTCCGCCGCGCATACCGGCACGTCAGGACATGCTCCATATCACACATGCCACGACTGTTGCCACACCAGTGTGTAGTTGAACCATTCAAGCAGACACTCCGAATTGTCAAACAGTATAGCATATCCATCAGTGTGCCAGCAACTGAGAAATGTACTTCCTGTCATGGAAAACGTGAAGAATTCATAATTTTCGCAGAAGGATCATACGACATTGCGTAGTGCAAATGCATTTTCAGGCTGCACGCCGGCGAACACTGCCTACTGAGACGGTTGCCTCCAAAAAGTTGCGGCAAGCGGCAAATACTGTCGTATAATAGCAAGCATACGCTACCAGAACATACATCTACCGGCGGGAACTCCATCCGGCTGATAACCGTTACCGGCAGGCTCCGGGTGCCGGCGGTGTACCGGATCTGACAGGCACGACCAGTGCTGCCGAATGTGCGGCTACTTGCCGGAAAAGATGAGCGGTGTACATTGACAAGTAAATCGAAGCCAGGCCCCGTTTACTGGCGTAGCAGGTGCGCGTACCCCGATGCAGCACCACCGTGTGCCGGTGCCGATGACGACCTTGATTGTACACATCATGCATCATGTTGAGTTCATATGATATGTTCTACTCAAATGTTCGGCAACGCTTCACCATTTCAATGTTCATGTTTTTACTGATGTGCTCCAACGCGCATCACTGCAAAAGATTAAGGAGGCGTTATGCGACGCTTGCATGTCGGCCTGATCCCCCTGATGCTCCTGATACTGATGACATTTGCCGTACCGGTCCAGGCCCAGGATGATGAGGAGTTTGTGCTGCAACTGGCTCCATTGAACTCGGTGCGCTATGACTTCCTCTATACCTTCAATGGCGTACCCCTCCAGGTTTGCCAGGCTGAGTGGGAGTCGGCCAACCGGGGACATACCACATGCCAGGATCTGGTATCCATTCCTGAACTCGAACTGATCGAAGGCTATGTGCGCGAAACGGTTATTTATGATGATACGATCTATATCCGCGATAACGAGGAGAGTATCTGGCTTGCAACGGCAAATCCTTCCTTCAACCCGGATATCTCGCTGAACGAAGCGCTCTTTAGTATCAGCTTCGAATCGGCTGTCACCGAACTGGGAACCGTCACTATTCGCGGTGTACCGTCAATACACTATCAGTACTGGTCCCTCGATGAGGAACTCAACGACGTCCAGGGCGGTCAGGTCGTTTACGACATTTTTGTCTCGAACGAGAGTTTTGTCATTCAAGACCAGATTAGTGTCCGGGCCGCAAACGACGAAGGGGAGGAAGCTGAGTTTACTCGCATCTGGGGCTACTCCAACTTCAACGCTCCCATCAGTGTATCACCGCCACCGGCAGACCTGGTGCAGGCCGCCAGTGTTGGACCAGACAGCAGTTACATGTTTAGCCTGCGACCCGGCATGCAGCGCTAATACCGCACTTCTACGACGGACGGACGCTGTGTTAACGTATCACTCAACCTGATACCGGCATACGCCGGTAAACGGGGCCTGTCTTTGATTTCTGCAAGACCAGGCGTCATTGTCAGGACGTACGCGGTCGGTTCTCAACCAGGCGGTTGTCTAGATGATCGGCCCGATTTGCCTGCGGCAGGATGGAAGCTTCCATCCTGCCGCAGGCGACATGTCCTTTCGGGTCAGTGACCGCGTAACTCCTGTCATTGTTATGCGCCTCAGATGATGTGTCAGCCTATGTCACCGGCGAAACCCTGAGCGTCGATGGCAGCCGGTCGGCAAATGGATATGTCTAGTGAGAAAAGGAGTCTTCAATGGCTGAAGTTATTCCCCTGACCTCTGCAAATAATCCGTCGGAATCATTCAAACCCGGCGGCTGCAAACTCCACCCGCAGTCGATGTGCCCCGCCTTTGGCGCGCTCCGCGTGCTCGCACGGATCGAGGGCGCCCAACCCGCCATGGTCACCGATACCGGCTGCCTGTATGGATTGACCTTTGTGACCCACTTCTACGCCGCGCGCAAGAGTATCATCGCGCCCGCGCTGGGCACGGCGGAACTTTCGAGCGGCAAGGTGCAGGAGGCCGCCAACGCCGCTATCGCTGAGGCCGCGCGTGAACCCAATGTCAGCGTGATCCCGGTGATCTCGCTCTGTGTGGCCGAGACGGCCGGACTGGCGGAGGAACTGCTGCCTACCGAAGTCGATGGCAAGCCGGTAGTGCTGGGGCGTGTGCCCGCCGGGCTCCACGTCGAAAACGCGCATCGCGAAGTTCGGCGCGCCGTCTTCGCGACCCACCATCAGCCGCATCTTCACGCCCGAAGCGCCGGGCATGGTCATCGT
>CAKZQX010000337.1 GCA_937141995.1 uncultured Chloroflexaceae bacterium
AGAGGTCCTGGTTGATAGTGAGGATCAGTGCGAAGAGCAGGCCATCGTACGTATTGAAGAATGTGCCGAAAAGAAAGGGCAGCGAATGATGACAACTGTACGCAACCGTCCATTCTGGATCACGCTCCTCATGCTGTTCAGCATGCTGCTGGTTAGCGCTCCAACGCTACCCCAGGCTTATGCTGCACCCGACACAGGAGCGGAACCTGCCGCTACGCTATCATCAGCAATGTCACGCCTGGGATCGGGAGTCCTGGCGCAAGGCCTGGCACCGGCTGTCGCTTCCTATTTTTCCGGCACTGCTACCGATGACTGGAGCTTTTTTCTGGGTTCAATAACCAATCCAGGATCGGGAGGCAATGGGAACGAATCGAATAATGGCTATCTACAAGCGGCCCCTGATGGCGATAATAGAACTTCTTACTATATTGCGCCGGCTCCATACCACGGCGACTGGAGGAACTACACCCGGCTTCGCTTTGATTTGTGGAGTTCAGGCGGTACGTATTATCGCTCAGGCTATCAAATGTATGGCGATCTGTTTATTGCCAATGGTACGCAGACAGCCACGTTGTTGTTACCAGAGCGTCCACCCACAAGCTGGAAAACGTTTGATATCGCTTTGACCGATGATCAAGGCTGGGTATTTGGCGGTGGAGCCACAACCCTGAGCGACATCTTGACCAACGTCACCGATTTGCAGATTCGGGCGGAATATGGTTATGGTCCAACCCTGGATGAGTCAGGGCTGGATAATGTTGAGCTTCTGACAGAGCCGGCCGCAACCATCCCATCGCAGTCGATTGTCATAACGATTAAAGAGTACAATGCCCCCCAGGTCTCCGGGACGGCGACCTACCGCTACACTGATTTAAATCTTCAGTCCGCCCACACCTACACCTATGGCGTAGCCACGCGCGTGAGTTTTACCTCCACCCCCGACGGCAACTGTAGCCGCGTCTCCGACACCGCGATCCGCTGCCAGCCGGGAACCAGTAGCCTGGAGGTTGATACCGACTTTCGCTTCACGAATGTTACGGCAACGGCTACCGGCTATATCCATCCCTTCAGTTCAACCTCAGATCGACCGGTCAACCGCACCATTCAAATTATCTACCCGACAAACTTCACCTATGTCAGCGCAACGGTGCCTCCGGACGACCGGGCGCAGAATGTCTTGTACTGGAACCGGCCCAACAGCCCCTCCTTCGCCGCCGACATTACCTTCGATGTCGATGTCTGTCGCAGCGTCGTTGATGCGATGCTTGTTCTCGATGGCTCCGGCAGCATCAGCTCTCGCAGCTTTGAGCAGATGAAGGAGTTTGCCCGGCATCTGACCGAGAGCTTTACCATCGGCCCCAACGGCGCGCGCTTTGGCATTGTGCAGTTCAGCTCTCAGGGCAGCGGACGCCTGGAGTCGCCCCTGACCGATGATCCAGCGGATCTCGCAACGGCAATTACCGAAATGCGCCAGCGGAGTGGCGGCACCGATATTCAGGAGGGGCTGGAACTGGCGCG
>CAKZQX010000338.1 GCA_937141995.1 uncultured Chloroflexaceae bacterium
CCGGCGGCGCGGGACTGACCGGGGTGGTATATGCCCGCGCCATGGAACGCCTGGAGCAGGCGCGCGATGCTTTCCAGGTGAGCAACCTCTATCTCAACCCGGCGGACCTCAATCCGCGTGTGGGGGTTCAGCCGGCCGGGGGGCTCGGTATGAGTGGTCAACCGGGTGGCCCGCACTACCTGCGGCATTTTGTGCAGGATCAGATGATCTCCGAGCACCTGTGAGCCGAACAGCGTGTCGAATGCGTTCCCCGGCGGGTAGCACTCCTGCCGGGGAACTTTTTGTGGGCGGTTGCCGTCCTTCTGATACAACCAGATGTAGGGATCATACTGATCCGCTAACAGGAAACAGAAATCAGGAGGATCGAATGCAGAATCGCATGCTTACTATCTTTGGCGCGGTCATTACGCTGTTGCTGATCACCATTCTGGTGATCGTTGCCGGCCAGTCGTTGACCGGCGCCGCCCAGGCCCAACCGGCCGGCGTGACCGGAGCGCGGCAGGTGACGGTTGTCGGGCGGGGCGAGGCACAGGGCACCCCCGATACGGGCTATGTACAGATCGGTGTCGAAACCGAAGCCAACACGACCGAGGAAGCCCTGGAACAGAACAATGCCCAGGTTGCGGCGATTATCGAGAGAATCAAGCAGTTGGGCGTGGCGGAAGAAGACATTCAGACCAGCAATTTTAGCATCAACACACGCTATGACAACGATGGCCGGCGAGTCGTCGGCTACCAGGTGAGCAATATCGTCTCCGTAACCATCCGCAACCTGGAACAGACCGGCACACTGCTGGATCAGGTGGTCCAGGTAGGCGCGAATCGGGTGTATGGCATTAACTTTGGGGTGGATGATCCCTCCGAACTGCTGGCGCAGGCGCGGGATAAAGCCGTCGCCGATGCCCGGGCCAAAGCAGAGCAACTGGCACAGGCGAGTGGTGCAAGTGTGGGTCGGGTACTGGTGATTACGGAAAACGTTGGCTCACAGTCGCCAATTCCGATGCCGATGCGCAGCGGGATTGCCGAGGAAGATGCGGCCGCTGTGCCGATCCAGACCGGCCGGCAGACCGTCAGCACGCAGGTGCAGGTGACGTTTGAGTTGCAGTGATTTTAGGGGGTAACGGTT
>CAKZQX010000339.1 GCA_937141995.1 uncultured Chloroflexaceae bacterium
CCAACTACTTTCTGGAGTTATACGCCGGGTTAATCTGGCTGGTTGGCACAGGGTACCGGCTCCTGGCGACGGGGCAACGCGAACCGCATGGCTGTGTATCAGTCACGGGGCGCTGGGCACTGCTCATTCTGCTCATCGGGGCGCTGGCCTACTACCCGCCAACCTGGAGCCCGACAACACTGCGCCGCGCCGGACTGCTGGAGCCGAGCCCGCCCCGGATGGCATTTGGGCAGTATAACCTCTGGCATGACACGCAGCGTGCGGCCGAAGTGCTGGCCGCGCTGGAGCGGGTGCATACGGCATTGACGGCCGAAGTCCGCGCGGCGGGGCCGGTCATCTTCACCGACATTCCCGGCGTGGCAGCCCAGGCCGACCGGCTCTCGCGCTATCAGGCGTTTGAGCAGCGGCAACTGCTGGATCAGGGCGACATGGAGCAGCGGCAATTGCTGCTGGAACTGGCAAACGGCGAGATCCCGCTTGCCGTGATTGACTTCCTGGGCAACTGGCTAACGCCGGAGATGGTTGAACTACTGCAGCGGCGCTATGCGCAGGATGGCGCGCTTGGTACTTTTGATCGCTACCGGCCGGTGGCCCCCGGTCCACGCACCCCGCTTGACCAGACCTTCGACACAGGACTGCAATTGCGTGGGTATCATCTAGCAGCACCGGCGGGCCGCACCGGGCGGCAGTTTGACGCGGGAGCCCTGCTGGTAGTCACGCTGGAGTGGGAACGGAACGCACGCGCACCAACCGCTGACATCGCGGTGCGGTTGCAGCTTACTGATCAGACGGGGCGCGTTGTCACCGCGACCGAGCGACCACTGCTCTATGGCGTGCTGCCCCCCGCGCAGTGGCCGGCAGACAGTTCGGTGCAGCATATGCAGCCGCTACGTTTACCGCCGGATCTGCCGCCGGGCAGCTATCGGCTGGCGCTGGCGCTGCAATCGGACGAGCAGCCTTCATCACCGCTGCGTGAAATTGGGCGCATCACTGTGCAGGTGCCACAGGGGCGCTACTTTGCCGAAACCGACTATTTTGTGCCTGCGCCGCTGTTGCGCGCATGGCAGGCAACCGGCAGCCTTGAGCGAGTCGGGTACCCCCTGACCCCGGCTGTCCCGTTCGACTGGGGCACGCTGCAATGCTTTGAGCGCACCTGTCTGGAGTGGCGCGCCGGCCGGGTAGCGCAACGACCACTGGGGACCGAGCACTATCTGGCCGAGACGCAACGCAGCGCTACCTGTGGCACTCTACCACCAGCAACCAGCGCTTCTTCGCCTCCCACTGTCTGTCCCGCTTTTGCCGAGGCGTGGACCGACTACGGCGGCATGGTGACGCTGGGACCGGCATTGAGTGGCGAATTGCTGCACGACGAGAATATTGTGCAGTGGACGCGCTACGCCCGCCTGGAGCGCCTACCGGAGAGTGATCAGGTTCACCTGGGACGGCTCGGCGACGACACGCTACGGTTGCCGCCGGGGATGCGTTATCGCTGGCCCTGATACGCCCGCGGCGTGTGGGCACACATCTTGTATACTTTCCAAAAAATGGGAAATCAGGTCACTGAAGGAGAACACTAGTGCCGAGTTGGAACGATCTGGGCAATGCCTGGAACACCCTGCGAGAAATTGATGTCGATGAGATCCGCCGGGAGAGTGAGCAGTCACTCTCTATCGCCTGCATTGGCAGTCCCGCGCTGCTCGAAGTTATCACCGAATTGCTGCATTGCAACACCGAGGCGCGCTACCAACCGGCGTGGGTTGATCCACTGCGCTACTACAACCCGCCCCTTGTCGTGGTACCCGATAATTTTCGCCGAAGCGATCTGCTGCTGCTGGTCACTGATGGGCGGCAGCCCCTGCCACGGTCGGAGATGGAGATGTTTAACCAGCTTGAAGCAGTGACGTTGCCCCTGCTGGTAGTTGTGCTCTACAGTGACCGCTTGACTGAATTTGCTTCCGGCGACATGCCGCCGTTCTTGCGCGCCGCACGTACGGTTACGCTTGCCGATCCATTTGCCGCCGGCGCTTCAGATACAGTGGCAAGCGCTATTCTCGAAACCATCCCCGGCGAACTGCGCCTCGCCGCAGCACGCCAGTTACCGGGACTGCGTTCGACAATGGCGCGCGAGCTGATCAACAACACCTCATTCAGTAATGCCGCCTACACACTGGCTGCCGGATTGCCGCAGCAGATCCCGATTATCAGTATCCCCTTTGCGACCGCGGATATCCTGATCTTGACGAAGAACCAGGCACTGCTGGTCTACAAACTGGCCCTCTGTTACGGCGCGCCTCCCGATTTCCAGGAGCGCATCCGCGAAATTCTGCCGGTCATCGGTGGGGGGTACTTCTGGCGGCAGATGGCTCGCAGCCTGGTCGGACTACTCCCGGTCTGGGGACTGATTCCGCAGATTGCGGTGGCCTACTCCGGTACTTACACCACCGGCGTGATTGCCTGGCGCTGGTATGCCGGCAACGAACTGCTATCGCGCGAACGGATCAGGCAGATTATGCAAGAGGGCATGCAACTTGGGCAGGAACAGGCCCGCAAACTGCTGGAACAGGCCCGTGTCCAGGGTAGCCAGACTCCCGGTCGGGTGCGCGCGCTGCTGACCCGCCGGCGTGGACTGCCGGACAGAAACCCGAAGCAGACGCCGGAGGAGTAAGCCGGCTATGCTGCCGGTGCGATACACTGCGGGTCATCATTGGTTGCCCGATTAACATAGGTGCTGACCGGGTAGACCGACATCTCCGCCTCGGGATAAGGTCGGAGCAGAGCCAACAGCGGATCGGGCTGACACAATGCCGGATCAAGCCAGCGCGCGTAATCATCCGGTTGCAGGATCACCGGCATGCGCATGTGAATCGGACATAGCACACCGTTCGCCTCGGTGGTCAACAGAGTACACGAGTCAATCACCGTGCCATCTACGCTGCGCCAGGTTTCCCATAACCCGGCAAAGGCAAATGGCTGCTGCCGGCGCAAATGAAAGAAAAACGGCTGCTTTTGACCGGCGGTGCGCTGCCACTCATAAAATCCATCGGCAGGTATCAGACAGCGCCGCCGGATGAAGGCAACTCGAAAGGCCGGCTTTTCGACGACGGTTTCAGCACGAGCGTTGATCATTCGCGCGCCGATGGCCGGATCGCCGGCCCAACCGGGAATCAACCCCCAGCGCATATGCGCAAGTGTACGACCTGCCTCCTGCTGCCGCACCACCGCAACGTCCTGGGTCGGCGCGATATTGTAACGGGGCGCAAGCGCAGGTATATCAGGCAGATGAAACTGCTCGGCCAGCGCCGGCCCCGACGTATGTAAACTGAAGCGACCACACATCATCCTACTCCTTACCTGAAAAACAATCAGCCTGCCTTCGCGTGAAGACAGGCTGCCACACTCAACATAAACCCGAACTACTCCGGCTTATCCGGCTCCAGGCGGGTTGTCTCTCCGGTTGCCGGAGTCTCTTCCTCATGTTCAATCGTCACACTCTGCATATCACCTGTCGGAACAACTGCCCCTGTCTTCTGACGCTCGTTGAAGCTGGCAATCTGTTCCCGCAGGAATGCCACGCCGCGCGCCAGCGACTCCTGAAAATCACGGGAAGCCTGGCTCTCCTGCGCCTGGTTCACCACCTGTTGACCACGCTCAGTCAAATTCTGTACCCGAGGATTCTCCTTGAGCGAACCCAGGCCGGTCTGCATCTGCGAACCGATTTCACGCAATCCTGAGACAAAATCCCGCTGGAGTTTCTTCGCATTTTCACTCTCGACAACCCCTCGAAACGCCTGTTCAAGCTGTTGGCCCAGTTCACGCAACTCCTTTGACAACTCAGCCTGCTGCGGCGTCTCCTGGGGCTGTTCCGACTGCTGGTCATGGTGTTCAGTCATATCAATCATCTCCTCTACATGTGCTTTCCCTGAATGGCAGAACGTACACGGTCCTTGACAAGCGAGTGTATTTCGCCTCCAGGTAGCCGGGTTGAACATCTACCGCGTAATTCCTGTGAGTGAGACGAGCAAACTACCGACACGGTTGCGCTTGCAGCAGCATAGCAAACCCGGTTACGGTCCTCGCCGGCGCAGCAAAAACCAGATCCCGCCGGCAATCGCCGCAACCCCGGCACCCAGGGCAGTCTTTTGCCGCCAGAGCGGTCGCCGCATCGTTGTAGCCGTATCGCTCGTGCCCAACCGAAAGCGCATGCGCAGCAATTCCCACCATAACCAGAGCCCGATCCGAGTAAACTCATGCGACTGCGCTTCCGTGTCGTGCGCCAGACCAACTTGCACATAGGTTGCCCGCCGCTGAAGCGCCCGAACATACAGCTCAACATGGACAAGCGGGCTGTGTGACAATAATTCCCCCGGTTGCAACTGATCAGCGCGGAAGAGCGTCAGACGGCACCCGGTATCCCGCAGATCAAGGGCAAATAGCCAGTTGACCAGGCGGCGAAACAACTGCGCGCTACGCCCGGCATGCGCCAGGCGATGCCCAATAATAACATCGTAATGCTCGACAAACGGCATCAGGCGGGCCAACTCACGTACGCGAACAGCACTGGAGATATCCAGGCAGAGCAGATATTCACCACGGGCCACACTCAGACCATGCACGAGCGCGCGTCCATAGCCACGCGGATGGGCATGATGAATAACCATCACCGGATCACAGGTTGCCGCGAGATAATCCGCGCTCCGGGCCGTGGCATCCTGACTTCCATCATCAACAATAATAATCTCATAATCGGCAAAATAAGCGGGCAAAACGTCTAAACACTCACGCACCACCGCCGCCAGACCCGGCGCATCATTCCGAGCCGGCAGCACAAGCGAGAGCGATGCATCGTGAACAGTCATGGACTCCTCTTCTTGCTGCTCACCGAGGATTGGCAGACAGTTGATTGCGACCCAGGTCAGGGTAACTGTTGACCAGTATAGCATATCCCACGAAAGGATACCATATTGGCCGCCAGACGCGCATCGGGCAATTGCGATGGTTTGGTAGAGTATGGTATAATTCTATATGCTGTATGTTGAAGTGATGATGCCGGGTTGTGTAATGGCAGCACAGCGGACTTTGAATCCGTTAGTCCAGGTTCGAGTCCTGGCCCGGCAGCTTTATGTCTCCATTCAGAGGAACAGACAGAGCGCAGTGGTGGCACAGAGCAACCAACGAAGTCATAAATATCGGTGTGACATGTCTGGTTACGCACGCCGGCACAAGTGTGCAGTGAAGCCCTGGCTTCGCTGCTTTTTTTTCTGGAAACGCTCCCACCCACCGCACGGTATCAGATGGTGCGCGTTTCGCCTTTGTCGTAAGACATGGTTTGATCGCAGGGGCGAAACAGCTTTCGCCCCCACCCGGCAGCCCGGATAGTAATAGTAGAGGTGAAAGTTGTTTCGCCTCCACCGTTTAAATGCTGGTATACAATCACGACGTACGCAGGCAATATACCGCGCCGCGATCGCGGATCGTCCGGCGCGGCAATCACGCCCAGGAGTAGCCCACCTGCACACGTCCTGACAACAGAGTATATAGATGGGGGAGCACGGATGGATGGACGACTGCTCGTCTTCAGTGGGAATGCGAATCGAACCCTGGCCCAGGAGATTACCAGTTGTCTCAGTATTACGCTAGGGCGGGCCATCGTTGGCACATTCAAGAATGACGAGACGCGGGTAAAACTGGAAGACAATGTACGTGGCTGTGATGTCTTTGTGATTCAGCCAATCTGTACACCCGTAGATCATAACTTGATGGAACTGCTGTTCATTATTGATGCACTGCGGCGGGCTTCAGCCGCGCGGGTCACGGCCGTTATTCCCTACTATGGCTATGCCAAACAGGAGAAAAAGACCTCGGGGCGGGAGCCAATCTCGGCAAAATTGGTAGCGAATTTGATCTGTACCGCCGGAGCGGATCGGGTGTTGACCATCGATCTGCATGCCCCGGCTATTGAAGGCTTCTTTGACATTCCTGTCGACCATCTTCAGGCTGCGCCGCTGCTGGCCGACAGTATTCGTGAACTTAACCTGCCCAACCCGGTTGTGGTTTCGCCGGATGCCGGCGGCGTCGGTCGCGCCAACCGCTTTCGCGAGCGCATTGGTGCGGGCTTGGCAATAATCGCCAAGCAACGACCGGCACCGGATGTTTCGGAAGTGGTCGAGATGGTCGGTGATGTGGAGGGTAAAACCACTATTATTGTCGATGATATGATCTCTACCGGAGGAACGCTGATTGAGGCGGCCCACGCACTGATGGACCGGGGCGCGCGTTCGGTTTATGCCTGTGCTACGCACGGGATTTTCGCGGCGGAGGCGTTGGACAGTATTGCACAGTCACACCTGGTCGAGACCATTGTCACAAATACCATTCCCCTACCCGGCGCACATGATGGCGCGCGCGTGAAGGTTATCAGCGTTGCCGCACTGTTCGCCGAGGCAATTATGCGTATCCACAAGGATTTATCACTGAGTACACTCTTCTCCTGACAGCCGGGTTATGCTTCGAGTATATCCCGGAGTTGATGCATGATTCATACCACCTACTACACTGTTGCTACCGGTCTGTAATCCAGGTAACGATGCGTTGTAGTTTTCAGGAGCAGAAGTTTAGCAGAAAGGATTCTCAGAGGTTGTATGGACCCTGACCCTAGTTTTATCGCTATTGGTGTTGGCCTATGCCTGTTGGTACTGGCCTTCACATCCGCAGTTGATACTGCGTTTACTTCGATCGGTCGTCATCGTCTCAATGCCTTACTGGCTGAAGGAGTACCGCAGGCGCGTACGCTTGCCCGATTGATCGATGACCCGTACCACTTTAAAGCGGTGACTATTCTGCTGCACACCAGCACAACGATTATCGCAACCGCCTTTACCCTCTATCTGACGCGCTATCTGGGAATGGGAGCCCAGGCCGGTTATCTGGCGCTACTCTGGTTTGCGATTCTGGTGGTCAGCGAGGCGCTTCCCAAGGCGCTGGCAACGCGCAACCCCGACGCCGTTGTGTTAACGCTCTCCGGTCCGTTTAGCCTGATTACACAGGTGCTCTGGCCGCTTGTAGCGGTGATTAATCTGCTGACACGCCCGCTTGTCCGACTTATCCGGGGCAATGATACGCCACATGCGCCTCTGGTAACGGAGGAAGAGCTACGGATGCTGGTGAATGTCGGCGAAGAGGAGGGGTTGATCGAGCATGATGAACGCGAGATGATTGAGGGCATTTTCTCGTTTGGTGAGACCGTGTCGCGTGAGATTATGGTTCCTCGTGTCGATATTGTTGCGCTTGATGTTGATACATCGCTCGATCAGGCGCTTGAACTGGTTATCAGCGAGGGGCATTCACGCATCCCCGTGTATGAGGAAACGGTTGACAATATTGTCGGCATTTTATATGCGAAGGATCTGCTGCCGGCACTGCGTGATGGTCGCCGCGACACATCGCTCCAGGATCTGGTCCGTTCCTCGGTGCATTTTGTGCCCGAAACGATGAAGGTTGATGTGTTGCTCAAAGAGATGCAACTGCGTAAGGTACATATGGCGATCATTGTGGATGAGTATGGCGGTACTGCCGGGTTAGCAACTATCGAGGACTTGATTGAAGAGATCGTTGGTGAGATCCAAGATGAGTACGATATCGAAGAACCCTCGATCCAGATCATTAGCGATACTGAGTTGCTGGTCGATGCGCGGGTATCGATCGATGATATTAATGATCTGACGGACCTGAACCTGGAGTCCACCGATGCCGACCGGATCGGGGGGTTGGTCTATGAGCAGTTAGGACGTGTACCTGAGGTCGGTGATCGGGTTGTACTGGATGAGGCGGTGGTGACGGTGCTATCTGTGCAGGGCGTACGCCCGGAGAAACTCCGCATCACCTTCGACCGACCATCGCCGGAGGAAGAGGAAGAGCCGGAACCGCATCACAGCGAAATCCGGGCACATACCCTGCCGAGCCACAACGAAGACCTTAGCCACCCGCTCTTCGCGTTGCGCCAGTGGATGAGCCGAACCAATGGGAAGGAAGACCAGTGGAGCGACCTGACTACGCGGCACTGATCGCCACGGCACGTTCTGCGCGGGAACACGCGTATGTGCCCTACTCTCGGTTTGCGGTTGGGGCCGCCGTGATAACTGCATCGGGGAAGATTTTCCCCGGTTGTAACATCGAAAATGCGGCCTACCCGGTCACACTCTGTGCGGAACGTGTGGCGCTCTTCAGCGCCTACGCTGCCGGAGAACGGGAAATTGTCGCAATGGCGGTCATCACCCCAACTGATGATGTTGCCAGCCCGTGTGGCGCGTGTCGCCAGGTTATGCTTGAACTGGCACCACGCAGCAGTGTGCTGCTGCTGAACCTGCAAGCAGTGGAGCGCTGGACGACACCGCATGAACTGCTGCCCCATGGATTCGGAGCAGGACAACTGGACGAGGCCGGCAGCAGTGGATAAAGCGCCGCACACATATAACAATCTTAACCGTGGTTGTGACCCGGTTCTTCGGAATTCGCTTCCAACCGCCTGATGAATGTTGAAACCATAGCCCGGATAGATACGTCACTGAAATCCAGGCATTTCCAGACGCATGCCTGCCGGGACCGCGGCATACGCCTGGAAATGCCTGATCCGACATCCGCCGGGGCTCCGCTCCGGCGGATGTCGGATGAACACTTCAAGGTTCATCCGGCGGCACAATAACAGATGTAGGGTTGCTATACGTGAATCAAAAACGGGGCGGCAGTTTCTGCCGCCCCGTCTCTTTGCATAAAAAGCACCGAAGGATACCCAGAGGAACTCGCCTACCGTTGCTGCTGTCAGGCCCTGGCGGAGTTCAGCGAGTATCTGCCATCCCCCGGTGCGCAGCACATTATAGCTAACCTTACCAAAAATTTCAACCCGTTATGCCCGATTAAGTGTTGGAATAGTGTTAGCGTTCAGTATTCACCCCACAGAGAACAAGTAGTACCGGATGGGGATCAGTCGCAGCGTTGCTTCGTTCTGCGTTCTCCGGTTATTTAGTTCTTTCCACATATTTATTAATAGAAAACCGTAATGATAGTAGGGGATGTGGAAGGTGTGGAGAGAGATGCGTATCCGGCGTGCAGGGGCGGCGAAAAGGGTGGGTACAGGTTGTGGAGCATTATCCCCATTATACACCGGCGAGGGGAATGTCGGCACATCTTGCTTCGTGTACACATGCCGTCCACGCATTGTGCGCACGCTTATCCACAATTTCTTATAGTTATCCACATATTGCTGCTGGTTATCCACATTTATGTGGAGATTAAACGGTGGCGGTTGATGGGGTGATGCGAGGTGTGTGAGCCGGTGGGCCGGAGAATAGTTCATTATGGCTAGAGTAAAGGGGCATGACTCATCTGGTCATGCCCCTTTACCCCACAGCCTGATCAACAGGATTACTCTTTGCGACTACCTTCCTCCGGCTCATCGAGGTCGAGCTTATTAATAAAATCTCTAAAGATCGAGAGGTTCTCTTCATTCATCTCTGGTTCAGCCGCTTCAGACTCTTCCGTTGCCAGGGGCTCTTGTGCGGTTTGCTCTTCCTCATCAAAAAAGACACCCGCCTGATCGAGCACATGGGTTTCAACATAGATGGGAACCTCAATCCGTACCGCAAGCGCGATAGCATCGCTTGGCCGCGCATCCACCTCGATAGTTTGACCGTTTTGCTCGATAACAATGCGGGCAAAGAAGGTGTTATCGTGAATATCATTAACAAAGATATGGCTAACAGTACCACCCATCTCGCCGATCAATGCCTTGAGCAGATCATGGGTCAGCGGTCGTTGGGGCTCATGGCCCTGGATCGCCATTGCTATCGCATCGGCCTCGAATGGCCCGATCCATATCGGAAGGTATCGTCTGCTATCAGTCTCGCGCAGCACAACAACCCGGTGCTGCGTAAGCAGACTCACGCGAATACTGTCAATTGTTACACGTATCATCGGTCGGCCTTTCGTAAAGCGAGAGGTTGGCTCAAAACGTGCCCGGGTGACAAGATGACCTGTGCATCTGAAAAACTCTTACAACATCTTAACATGCTGGTTAAGGGTACGTCAAGATGTGATGTGCGTGAACAGAGAACGGTATTGACAAAAGCGCAAGGTCGTAGTATCTTCGCTCATCTCATCAGGTAAGGTACTATTGTGGTCGCCACGTTGCGGCCGGAATGATCCATGTTGTATCAGGTAAGCATGTGCGTGGGCATCATGTTCGACTGTGTCGCGCACCATGGTATTAATCTATGTCAAATCGTGTGAGAAGGCCGCACGTTTCAACACATATAGCACAATCGTTATCATCATCATCTGCGCAGCGACTTCGTGGTCGATCAGCCCGCGCTATGCTGCAGGAGGTTGCGCCGGATAGTAGCGTAACTGTTGCTGTGCCGCCTTATAATCCGGGTTACCGGGAGAACTTTCAGCGGATTGGAGCCCGGTTTGCTCCCCGCAATCTGTGCTGTCGGTTACCGGCCCGCTTCTGGCTTCATCTACTGGTGTTTGTCGTTGTACTGACGATTATGCTTGGAGAAGTTCATCTGGCCTGGTCACACCAGACGTGGCGACCATGGTATGAGCAACCGCCCCAGGTGGCCCGGTCTGGTATGACTGAGCCGATTGGTGCGGTTGTTCCGGCGGCGGTTGTGCCGATCGCGGAGATTACACCGGCATATAACAGCGCAGCAGTCACCGATCCGGGGGTGACAACGGCCATCATGCCGGCATGGGTTGCGCCTCAGACCAATAATGCGCCCGTGTTTCAAGACATGCATCAGTTGGCAGAAGGTGAGACGCTGGGTGAACTTGTCGCGCAGTACGATGTGTCGCTGTCCACGCTGATCTGGGCCAACGGTCTGCACACTGGTGATGTGCTGGCTGTAGGGCAGGAGTTACGCATTCCGCGTATCTCGGGCGTGCCCTATGTTTTTCAGGAAGGGGATACGCTGGAGGGTGTTGCGTCCGGCTTTGGGGTGGCTCCGGAGGCGATCTGGTTTTTTGAACCAAATATGCTTGATCCGGATCAGTCTGTGCCGGTTGGTCAGGAAATTTTTATTCCAGGAGGGACACCACCTCTGCCGGAGGCGCTGCTGGCACGTTATGGCGGTGAGGAAGGGCTTGCGGCTATGGCGGCGCAACCGGCCGGGGTTATGCGCGAGAATCGTACAAATATGCGCGCGGGGCCCGGCGTTGAGTATGCTCGGGTTGCGCAGTTGCAGGCGGGGCGGCGCGCGGCCTTGCTTGCGCGCCATGCACAGTGGCTCAAGATCGATGTGGCCGGTACGTCCGGTTGGGTGCGTACCGATCTCCTGGATCTGCCGGCAGGCGTGATTGATCGACTGCCGGAAACCAATGATTTTCCGCCGCCGCCGCCGCGCTGGGTCTGGCCGACCTACGGCTCGGTTTCATCATATTTTGGCCCACGCTGGGGTTCGTTCCACTATGGGTTGGATGTGGCAAATCGGGCCTGGACACCGATTGTTGCCGCGCGCTCAGGGCGAGTGTTTGAAGCCGGTTGGTGCCGGGGGTATGGCTACTGCGTCAAGATCGATCATGGTGCTGGTATCCAGACAGTCTATGGACATCTGGTTGATCAGCCGGTAGTTCCATCCGGGACGACAGTGACAGCCGGTCAGTTGATCGGGCATATGGGGAGTACCTATGATGCCGGCGGTGGGGGCTACTCGACGGGCAACCATCTGCATTTTGAGGTTAAGATTAATGGTCGGGCGGTCGATCCGCTCAAGTTTCTTCCGTGAGCTTGCTCCGCCGGTTCGTAGTAGAACATTCAGTGTTTCTATGATCCTGTCCTGCGGTTGACTCTCGGCAGCACGCTGGTCACTAGCGCTGACCGTAGCCCGATGCATCAGGACAGGGACTGGTTTTAGACAGTTCACCGTGTTACAATTGATTCTGTATGCGGCAACGTGTGTGAACCGGGAAGTAACGGGTTGCGCGCGTTACTCCTGCAATCCAGTGTCAAGGAAGCTGTATGAGTTTCAATAACGACCAGCGTGATTTATCCGGTGCATCCATCTCCGGCGAGGGCGCTGCCGCGCAGATCATCCGCGAAATTGATGTCACGGCGATTCGGCCCAACCGGAGCCAGCCCCGGGATTATTTTGATGAGCAGGCGCTTGCAGAGTTAGTGGCATCAATCCGGGAGCATGGGTTGCTCCAGCCGCTGATCGTCACCGAACATGCGCATGGAGGCTATGAGTTAGTCGCCGGTGAGCGGCGCTGGCGTGCTGCACAGCGGGCGGGTCTGGCGCGCGTGCCGGTGCTGGTCAAAGATGTGACGCCCCTGCAACTGCTCGAACTGGCGCTGGTTGAGAATGTGCAACGGGCTGACCTGAATCCGCTGGAGGAGGGACGCGCATATCAGACGCTCAAGGATGAGTTTGGGCTGAAGGATGAAGAGATTGCCCGGCGTGTCGGCAAGAGTCGTGTCACGGTGGTCAATGCGCGGCGTCTGATGCGGCTGATCCCGGCAGCACAGCAGAGCCTGATCGCCGGTACCATCACCGCCGGGCATGGGCGGGCGCTGTTACGGCTGGAGCAACCAGAGCAGCAGGCGGCGGCCCTGGCGCTGCTGGTGCGCGCTGAACTGAGCGTGCGCGAGATTGAGCGTGTAACCGAGTTTGTCCTCGACCCACGGCTTGCGTCACCGGTGCAAGCGGCACTGCTGGCCGGTAGTATCACCGTTGGTCATGCGCAGGCACTGCTCTGTCTGGAGGATACAACGTGTCAGACGGCCCTGTTGGGTACGGTGATTACCCATGGCCTGGCGGTGCGCGAAACGGAACGCCTGGGTACGATGGTTGCCACGGGTACGCCGGTGGCGCAGGCCTACGAGCAGGTCCGTGGACATGCGGCGAGTAGTTCCCGGGTACTGGATCAGCCGGGTCAGCCATCCACGCAACACGATCGAGAACCGTCCGATCCGGTATCTGCGCAGCGCATGCCTGCTCCCGAAGATGCGGCTGTCCAGCGTATGTTTGAGGAGGTTCTGGGGACACCGGTGCAGCTTACCCGGACTGGTACGGCAATCAAGCTGACGATCATGCTCTACAGCGAAGAGCAGATGCAGGGGTTGTATGACCTGATGGCGAGTGCGGTTTAACGAACAATTTTGGCGCTGTGTAAAACGTGAAACAGCTCTCCCTGCCTGGTTGCCGCGTGTGTTCTCATGTGTAAAACGTGAAACATCGGCAGTATTGCCATACTGGATAAACGCGATGGCCTTGATTATTGCGTTCGGTAATCCGGTCTACGATGAAATAATCACTCCCTCTGTCGCAACTGCTGGGCGTGTTCTTTCGGGTTGCTCAACAAATGGATGTCTGGCGTTAACCCGGCTGGGGCATCGTTCCGCGCTGGTAGGGAATATCGGGCCGGATTATCATCAGCGCTTTCTCGCTGATATGCGGCGTTATGGCGTAACTCCCTATGCTGAGGTGTCGGCGCAGACAGGGGGATTTCGCCTGATCTATGATGCCGCTGGTAGTGGTAATCGTACCCTGGATGTGCTTGGCTGTGCCGGGCCGGTTGCGCATGTACCTGACCTGTGTGCCGTGGCCGATGCGATTATCATTGGCCCAATCCTGCAAGAAACGCCGCTTGTGCTTATTGAACGGATTATGGCAGTAAGCGCGGCACCGCTGCTACTTGATCCGCAGGGTTTGTTGCGCGAACTTGGTCCGGGGGAGCGGATCGCGCATACGCTGCATCCGGATATGCGGCGAATTGCGCCGTTGTGTCAGGTAATCAAGGCCAATGAGGTGGAAGCGCAGGTATTGACCGGGGTGCCTTCGCGCCGGTCGCCGGGGGAAGCGGCGCGGAGGCTGCGGGAACTGGGATGCCGGATTGCAATTGTTACGCTGGCGGAACTTGGTTCGGTGATTGACGATGGCATGCGGCAGTATCACATTCCGGCCTATGCCACCGATGCCTGCGATCCGACCGGGGCAGGCGATACCTACATGGCCGGATTCGTGCATGCCTACCTGGATAATCCGGATGATCTCTATGCTGCCGGTTGTACCGGCGCGGCGACCGCTTCGATCTGGATTGAACATACCGGCCCGGATGCGCCGATATGTCCGAATGAAGTAGACCGCCGTACCGCGCTGCTGCTATGCCGGCGTCCGCAACTGTGAGCAGGAGTAACGCCTCTCT
>CAKZQX010000340.1 GCA_937141995.1 uncultured Chloroflexaceae bacterium
GTGGTGAAGAGGAGTACCGGGTTGCAGGCGTAGAGAATGGGGGGAAGGAGGATCGGTTGGACGGACGAATGCGCAAGGACATGCGCCCGGGGCTGCGGGTGGCAGTGGTGATGAAACCGGACCAGCGGACGGGGAAGCGCACCATCGGGGTTATCAAAGATATCTTGACCTCAGCGGCAACGCATCCCCACGGGATCAAGGTACGGTTGAGCAGCGGGCAGATCGGTCGGGTGAAGGCGATCCTGCCGGACGAGCCGGGCGAGAACGATGCGACCCCGGTAGATCCAGATAGCTAGACATGCTTCAGGTTGGCTATGCTACAACACTACAACCATGGGTCACAGTGGACGCCATGGTTGCAGTTGGTAAGGACAGTGGAGGATTTACTCTGAGAAGAGCGACACAATCAGGAATGCGCCCTCGCCGAGCATATCGGGGGAATAGGCGATCATTAGCACCTGTTCGCTGGCAAGCCCCCCGCGCGACCATCCCATGACGTTAACGGCTTCATTATCCTGCGCCAGTTCTTCGGCAACTTCCCAGTCCGTATCCGCCAGTTCGCTCGTGTAATACTCCTCGATGGCGGTCCAGTCCGCATCCGCCGGGAGACTGTAGAGGTTGATCTCCGAATTCAGTTGCTCGCCCACCGCGCCGGACAGCGTCTCGGACAGCATGTCGGCCATGCTGTTCTCGCCGGCCGCCATAGGTTCGGCATTCGGGTAGACCGGCACCTCGCTCATCGTGATGGGCTCACCGCCGCCACATGCCACCGTCAACACCAGGACGACAACCGACAAAACCAGCAGGCCGATGATCCGAAGGCGTTTCATACACATTCCTTTCTTCAAAGACACAGGCCCTTGCTACGGGAACCTTACCAGCAAGGTTCGCAGCATATAATACCATCAGCCTGCTACCAGCGTGCAACGGCGGAAGGCGTTCGTTAGCGCGTAAACGGCTTGCGTGGCACAAAGCGTCCCGTGCCCTGCTCGCCTTTCCACTGGCCGTTCTCAACCAGGACGCGCCCGCGCGCGAGCACGACGGCAGGTTTGCCCGTGACCTGCATACCCTCGTACAGGTTGTAGTCGGTGGCATGATGCTGCGTGGCGGCGCTAATCGTGTAGGTTGCCTCCGGGTCCCAGACGACGATATCGGCGTCGCTGCCCGGCGCAATCACGCCCTTCTGCGGATACATTCCGAAGAGCTTCGCCGGGTTGGTGCAGCAGAGTTCGACCCAGCGGTTCAGCGAGAAGCGCCCGCCGCGCACACCCTGCGTGTAGAGTACCAGCATGCGATCTTCGATACCGGGGCAGCCGTTCGGGATTTTGGCAAAGCTCTCGCGGCCCAGTTCCTTTCCGGCGGGACGCCCATCTTGGCCGCCCTCAAACCAGAAAGGGCAATGGTCGGTTGAGACTACCTGGAGCGAGTTATCAGCCACGCCCTGCCAGAGCGCCACCTGATCATGCTGCTCGCGGTAGGGCGGCGAACAGACCCACTTCGCGCCCTCAAAACCGGGACGGTCCAGGTCGGCTTTGGTGAAGAAGAAGTATTGCACGCAGGTCTCGGCATAGATCGGCGCGCCACGCCCACGGGCCAGCCGCACTGCCTCCAGCGCGCCCGCATTGGTCAGATGCACCACATAGAGCGGCGCGCCGGCAACCTCGGCCAACCGGATGGCGCGGTAGGTCGCCTCAGCTTCCAGTTCGGGCGGACGGGTCAGCGCATGATGGATCGGGGCGGTATTGCCCGCCGCCAGCGCCTGGTTGATCAGGATGTCGATGGCATCGCCATTCTCGGCATGTACGCAGATCAGCAGACCGTTGGCGGCCGCCTGCTGCATTGCCCGGAAGAGGGTTGCGTCGTCCACCATCAGCGCACCTTTATAGGCCATAAACAGCTTGAGGCTGGTGACGCCCCACTCGACGCACTGCGGGATTTCCTCCATAATGCTGTCGGGCAGATCGGTAATGGCGATATGGAAGCCATAGTCAATCACGGCTTTGCCCTCGGCTTTTGCCAGCCAGGTATCCAGGGTCTGGCGCAGCGTGGTGCCTTTGGACTGAATGGCGAAGTCGATATGAGTGGTGGTGCCGCCAAAGGCGGCGGCACGGTGGCCGGTGAAAAAGTCGTCGGAGGAGAAGGTACCGCCGAAGGGCATGTTCAGGTGGGTGTGTACGTCAATGCCGCCGGGGATAACATACTTGCCGCCGGCATCGATGACTGTATCGGCACTGAGATTATGCCCCACCGCAGCGATCTGCTCGTCCTCGATCAGGACATCGGCCTGGTAAGTGTCACTGGCAGTGACAACGGTTCCATTTTTGATAAGTAGACGCATGGTGTCCCTCGTAATCCGTAATCCGTAGTCTGTAATCTGTAATCCGTGATCCGGTGTCTGTAAATTCTGCCTACTGCCCCCGGCTTACTGCTTTCTGCGTAAATGCGGGTATAATCTCGCTGCCGTAAATGTCGAGGGTCTGTTCTTCATCACCACTCATGAGGTAGATGTTAAACTGGGTAACACCCACATCAATCAGCTCTTGCAGGCGGCGTTTATGTTCCGCAACCGGCCCGACGATACAGAAACGGTCCACGACTTCATCAGTGACAAACTGGGCATTTTGGCTGCCAACCTGCGCATGATGCCGGTAGTCGTAGCTTTCACGGGTGCGCACATAGGTCGTCAACTCCGGCGGCAGTTCGGACTGATCGTAGCGGTTGACCAGATCGACCACATGGTTCGACACCAGCGCCGGGAACCAGCGCACCTGCTCACGGCAGCGGTTGAGATCATCCGCAACCCAGACCGGCGCGGCGGCCATGACCTGAATGTCGTCCGGGTTGCGCCCGGCTTCAATGGCCCCCTTGTGAACCGCGCCGAGACACCACTTGATCAAGTGGGGATCCGCAAACTGCAAGATCACCCCGTCGGCCACACGCCCGGCCATGGTCAGCACCTTTGGGCCATAGCCCGCCACCCAGATCGGCAGTTGCGGCGTTGCACCGTTGCCGGCAGCCCAGGGCATCTGCACCTGCCCGCCGTCGTGATCAACCAGTTTGCCGGTTGCCAGACCCTTGATCGTATTGATCGACTGTTCCATCTGGGCCAGCGTGGTGGGCTTCTTGCCCAGCACCCGCCGGGAACTGTCGCCCCGCCCGATCCCCAGGTCCATCCGCCCGCCGGAGATCAGGTTGAGCGTTGCCAGCGAACTGGCGGTGACACTCGGGTCACGCACGGCGGGGTTGGTGACGCAGGTGCCCAGGCGCATCCGTTCGCTGTTCAGCGCCATCATCGTCAGGATGGGGTAGGGTTCCAGCCAGAGGACATGCGAGTCGAACACCCACCCATGGGTAAACCCGGCAGCTTCGGCCTGGCGCGTCACGGCAACGACTCGGTCAGGATGCATGGTTGTATCGAGCTTGAGTGTCATGGCAAAATCGAGCATCATTAACTCCTGTGTGTAAGAGTTAAGGGTTAGGGGTTACGGGTTACGGGTTAATAAAACCGAAGGTAACCGTTAACCCCTAACCCCTAACCGTTAACCCCTAACCGTTAACCCCTAACCGTTAACCAGCGGATCATACATATCGGGACGGCGGTCGCGGTAGAACTGCCAGACGTTCCGCACCTCGCGGTTCTTCTCCAGATCGAGATCGGCCACCAGCACTTCCTCCTCGGTGTCGCCGGCTTCGGCGGTAATTTCGCCACGCGCATTCACAAAGTAGCTGGTGCCATAGAAATCGTTATCACCCAGCGGCTCCTTGCCCACCCGGTTGATTGTGCCGATCCAGTAACCGTTGGCGATCGCATGCGAAACCTGTTCGATCTTCCAGAGGTGCATACTCAGGCCGCGACTGGTGGCGCTAGGGATGTAGACAATCTCAGCGCCGTTGATACCGAGCGCGCGCGCGCCTTCGGGGAAGTGGCGGTCATAGCAGATGTAGACGCCAATTGTGGCATATTTCGTCTTGAAGACCGGGTAGCCCAGGTTGCCGGGCCGAAAGTAAAACTTCTCCCAGAAACCATTGACCTGGGGAATATGCGTCTTGCGATATTTGCCCAGGTAGCTGCCGTCGGCGTCAATCACGGCAGCAGTGTTGTAATAGACGCCGGGATGTTCCTCCTCGAAGACAGGTACGATTAGTACCATGTTGTGCTGCTGCGCAATGTCCTGCATCCGACGGATCGTCGGCCCATCGGGGACCGGCTCGGCAAAGGCGTAGAATTTAGGATCCTGAACCTGGCAGAAGTAGGGGCCGGTACACAGTTCCTGTAGGCAGGTAATCTGCGCGCCCTGCGCGGCTGCCTGGTTGATCATGCTGATCTGGTGTTCGACATTCTCTTCCTTACTCATGCTGCCAAAGGCCTGGATTAATGCACTCCGTACGACAGTCATAGTTTGCTCCTTTTTAACGGTTAGGGGTTAACGGTTAACGGTTAGGGGTTAACGGTTAACGGTTAACGGTTAACGGTTAACGGTTAGGGGTTAGCTATTCAATTCAAGTTAACCCGTAATCCCTAACCGTTAACCCTTACGCTCTCGTAACCCCTAACCCCTATTCTCCCGTCGCCATCTCCCAGATCTCGTGGGTGTAAGCCTCTTCGGAGGCGGGGTTCTCGATCACGCCAAACTCCAGCGCGGTCTCGGCAGTGCGCTCAAACAACTCCGGGTCCATGTAGCCGATCTGCGTTGCGGCATCAATCGGGTCGCCCCAGATCAACTTGTTGACCTCGTCCATCTGCCAGGCCTGCGCTTCGCGGGTCATCACGCCGCCGGTATCATTTGCCAGGACGCTATCGACGCAGGTGTCGGGGTTATCGCGGCAGAAATCCCAGCCCTGGAAGGAGGCCAGCAGGAAGCGCGCGGCGATATCCTGGTTCGCCGGATCTTCCAACCAGTCCGCCCGGGTGAAAATGCCATCCTCCAGCATCGCGGTGCCCTCGGCGTTGTAGTCGATAATGTTTAGCTCATCCAGCTCATGCCCGGCACTCAGTACCTGGTAGAGTTCGTTGTAGGTCATCGCGGCGGCGGCATCAACCTCGCGGTTGAGCAGCAGATTCATGTCGAACGGCTGCTGCAACAGTTCCAGGTCGGTGTCGGGGTCCAGGTCATACTTGTTGAGGGTTGCCAGCAGGTTGAACTCGTTGCCGCCAAACCAGACTGCGACCCGCTTGCCTTCGAAGTCGGCGGGGGTTAAGATCTCGCTGTCGGCCCAGGTGAGATGGCGCATCCCGGCATAGGTAAAGACCTGGGCAATATTCACCAGCGGAGTGCCCTGGTCGCGCACCGCCAGCAGGCTTGCCAGCCAGTTGAGCCCAAACTCCGCCTGCCCGCTGGCGACCACCTGTTCCGGCACGATATCCGGCCCGCCGGGGCGGATCGTTACATCCAGCCCGGCCTCCTCATAAAAGCCCTGGTCCTTTGCAGCGTAGTAGCCCGCAAACTGTGCCTGGGGCACCCACTTGAGTTGCACCGTCACCGCGTCTAACTCCGCGCCGGTTTCATCCGCAGTATCGGATGTGTCGGCGCTATCGGCAGTCTCCGGGGTGTCTGAGCCGGCATCGGGGGCGGCGGGAGCCTGACCACCACAGGCCGCCGGCAGCAGCGCAAGCAACAGCAGCAGAACAACTGGTGAAAACTTGTGTGTGCGCATAGGTCTCTCTCCATCTAACATTCAGCATCATGGCCGGTGAAAACAAGTCAGAGTAGGCGAACGTGGCTCCTCCTTTCCGAGACTGACCGATACATGTGAGACCAATGCGGCATTGCAGGCCGGCGGCGTTGCCCGGGTAAGATCTGGTTATCGTATAGACCAGGTTCAAGACATGATAATGTTAAAATGTAAGCCAGAAATGCCTTGACTGGGAGTCCCGGCTCATGCAGTTTGAAATGTTCATCCAGACATCGCTCCCGGAGTCCCGGCTTCAGCCGGTTACGGCCGCACACCGGCTAAAGCCGGGACTCCAACGCCGAGGTTGTGCTGGAGTGAACACTACCCAAAATCTACAGGATACAGCCTACGGATCACGAACTACTGCTCCCGCAGCGATGTATGCCAGGGCATTGCCAGGCGTTCCAGCCGCACAATCACCAGGTAGAACACAATGCCAAACAGACAGGCCACGAGGATTGCGGCCCAGGCATCGCGGGTGTGCAGGATACCCGCCTCGGTCTTGATAAAGACCCCCAGCGCATTGCGCGGACCACCAAAGAATTCTGCCACCACCGCGCCGATCATGCTGAGGGTTGAGCAGATCTTGAGCGCATTAAAGAGGTAGGGCAGCGTCGCCGGCAATCGCACCTTGAGAAAGATATCGCGCTGGCGGGCGGCATAGGAGTGCAGCAGTTGAATCGCCTCCGGGTTGGGCGAATTCAGGCCACGATAAACATTGACCAGTGTAGGAAAGAAGGTCATGACTACCACCACGCCGATCTTCGAGGCCGGACTGGTGCTGCCCAGCCAGATGCCCATCAGCGGGGAGAGCGCCACAATCGGCACGGCGCTGGCCCCGACCGCAAAGGGGATCAACCCGTCGGCTGCGCCGCGCCAGCGCACGCAGAGTGCCGCCACCAGCGATCCGAGCGTGCAGCCGATTACAAAGCCAGCCAGTGCCTGGCTAAAGGTGAACAGCCCGATGCCGAGCAAAAAGTCTGCCTGACTTAAGAAAGTCTCTACGATGGCGCTGGGTGGCGGCAGCAGGTAAAGCGGGATGCCAAAGCCGCGTACCGCCCCTTCCCACAGGCCGATCACCAGCATAAACGTAATGAGCGGCGGCAGCGAAACCCGAACAATCCGTCTGGTTGTTTGTGCAGTTGAGGTTGTTATTGCCATAGCTTTATTTCGTCTCTCGCCTCACGTCTCTTGCTTCACGTTTCACGCCGCATATCGCTCGCCGCACGTTTCACGCTGCACGTCTCACGCGCTACATTTCGCGCAGGCTCTCGCGTACCTGGGTAATCAGTTCAAAGAAGCGGGGCGACTCACGGGTGGTAATATCGCGCGGACGCGGCAGATCAATCGGCACCACGCGGTCAATCCGGCCGGGGCGGGGCGACATAACCACCACCCGGTCGGAGAGAAACACCGCCTCTGAGATGCTGTGGGTGACAAAAATAATCGTCG
>CAKZQX010000341.1 GCA_937141995.1 uncultured Chloroflexaceae bacterium
AGGAAATCCGTGATCTGCTGGAGCGGCAGGAGCGGGCCGAGTTGCGTGCGGCACTCCACGATCTGGCGCATATTGACCAGCTTACCGATCCGGAAAACCGGCGGTTGACGCTGCACCGGGCGAAGGAGATCCTTACGCGGCTCCGTTTGCAATATGGCGAACTCTTGGACCAGCGCAGTAGCCGGGTTGAGGTGGTGCTGGCGCAGGAAGAATACTACTGTCTCACCGCTCTGGCGCGGGTGCGCTGCTTCATCGAACTGGGCGAGTACCCGATGGCCCGCCACGAGTTAGGCCAGGCGGTGACGTGCTGGACGGATCACGCGCGCAGAATTGCGAATGATGTGTTGCTGCAGGATACACCGCAGCGCTTCCTCACCAGTGATTTTGCCGACGATGTGCCGGTTGCCGCCATTGCTGCCTGGATGGATTTTACCCACGCGGAGTCAAAAGGGCTGGTCTGGATCGACACGTTACGCAAAGGCAGCGATCCCTGGTACTACCTGGAACGCACTGACCTGACGACAAAATATCGCAAGGGGACGGGCGATCCCCTGGGCAAGCCGGTGAAGAATCGCAGTTGTGCATCAGATTCCAATCGTGAGGCACTGCTGCGGCGTGACCGTGAGCTGATCATCCCGTATCTCTGCAAACTGGTAGCCCGCCGGCAGGTGCTGGAGGGCTACCAGGCCCAGTGTGAACTGCTGGAAACCTACCAGTTGACGCCCGCTGCTTTCGAGCAGAAGCTCCGCGATCTCGATATCCAGGGAGATGAGTTTGTCATTCTGCTGGCGGAAGAGTAGAGTTCAGTGTAGATGAAGCGCAACCCTGAAACAGCGGATATGCAAAAGCGGCGTAGGGTAAGTTGGTTTAATGGTGGTACATCCAGATGTCAGGTAATCGGCAGATACACCATAAGATCTTGATACTCGTCCTCCCGCGATGCACCGGCAATCAAGGTCAGTTCAGCAATCATCTGCCCGATGCCTATATCCGGATTGATGACCAGAATGCCCGGAATATGCCCCCCTTGTGCCAGGTGATCCGCCAGATGTTGTGGCATCGACTTGCGATTGTTAGTGACCAGGAGAAAGCTATGCATTTCACACCATTCGAGAATTTGTGGATCAGGCGTGCCAAGCGGCGGTGCGCCGGGATCACCGATTGCCCAGACCGTCAGTTCTGGTTCATCTCGTAGCAATTGCGTGCGATAGACCGGAGGAATATGTTCATCCAGCAGATATCGCATTGCCGTTAGTTGTCCGTTGAAGCGGGTTGCTGCGCCGCTTTGAGTTGGCGTAGCCGCTGCACGACCGGGGGCGGGTTGCGTTCCTGCTCTGTGGGGCCGTGGCGGGCAAATTCCAGCCAGTCGGCTAGATAGTGGTCTACCTGGTCACGGTTGTGCAGATAGTAGAGGATCGTGGCATACACCTGCTCCAGGCTCACGGTGTGGAACTGCGTAGCGATATCCTCCGGCGACTGGGCGCGGTGAATATACTGGTATAAAATACTCTCAATGCCAATCCGCGTTCCACTGATGCGGATATCATCGGGAGCCAGGAAATCGAAATAGTCTTCCAGGTTCATCTTATCTCCGACCAAATTACTTCTCCACTGAACGCTGAAGATAGATTGCTATCTTCGTCTTTGCTCTCGCCTTCTTCTTCGCCGGTGTTCGCTCCTATGGCTGCGCCGAGATCTCCGAGATAGGGAATAGCTCCGTAGCGTCCGGCAATATAGTTTTTCTCGTACGCGGCGTCGTTACGTACCCGGTATTCGGCCAGCGAGGAGAGTGTCGATGCGCCGCGCCGGGACTTTTCTACAAACCAGATCTGGTCGCGTCGGAACAGTTGGCTGCCGAGCAGATTGGTGTCATGGGTCGTAAAAATGAGCTGGGCATGGTTGGGATTCGTTTCAGGTGTGTTGAAGAGCTGAATGATCTGACAGATCAGGATCGGATGTAGCCGCGCATCCATCTCATCAATAACCAGAACCGATCCTTGCCGTAATGTGGTCAGAATCGGTTCAGCCAGCACAAACAGCCGGCGTGTCCCTTGCGACTCTTCACTGAAAAGATCGAAGAGTTCATCGGCAAGTGGGTTGCCGTCGCTATCATACCGGGTATGCACGGTAAGAATACGCGTGGCATCAGGGGTTATAACCAGCCGCGGCGTTCCATCGGGACCACGAACGGACATTTCGCGCTCCGGCACACGCTCAACCTGAATGTCGTCAATGCCCAGATCGAGGTTCCTGACAAATGCAACGATCTCGGGCGCAAGTTCTCTGCGTGCATAGCGTCGCTCAAGCCGCCGCTGCATAATTGGGTCGTCAATGCCGGCATCGACAAGCAATTGCTCGAACCAGGCAGCGATCTGCCCAGCGCGTTTACCATTCCACTGGGTTGCGACCGAGAGAAACAGAGCATTGGGGCGGGTACGCTCCTCCAGGCCCAACCCTTCCTTGAAAGAGCGCCGATTGACCTTGATGTTATCAGGGGTTCGCTCAAACAGGTAGCCTTCTCTGGTGGTTCTGGTAGCAAAAAGCCACTCTTCCTCGACGCGCTGCTGACTGACCAGGAAGCCATAGCGGTATATCTCACCCTGATCAATAAAAACGATCTCGAAGAATGATGGCTGGTCTGCGGTATCGCTGCTCAGACGAAATGGCGCGACATTGACCGGCTCACGGAGGCGCGTCTCCCGGGAGGAGTTAAGGACCAGACTGCGCATAAAGCGGATCGCTGCAACCAGATTGCTTTTGCCGCCGGCGTTTGCGCCATACACGGCAGCACTCGTCAGCAGATGCAGATCGTCATGGGCCGGAAACACATTGGTGTGGTCCAGTGTCTCGGGCCGGGATTTGAGGTCGGCGGCAACCATGCTGAGTGTCACCCGCTCCTGAAACGATCGGTAATTCTCAACACTGAATGCAACCAGCATGTTGCGCTCCTTGTACCATAAAAGGGCCATCTTGTGTGACTTACTCACACAAAAGCATTGTATGTGGATGTATCCTGAAAGTCAATATGTGAAATAGACCTGTTCCCCACTGGGGGCGCGGCATGCTATGGGCTAGATGAAGGTTGTAGCCAGGGACATGGATCACTCTGTGTGGTCATTCTGCCTGTCCATGCTGCGGTGAAGATGCACAGACCAGACGGCTAGCTGCCGCCTCCATACCCAGCCTCTTGTATGGTTATTCTGACCCAATGGGATCGAAAAACTCCGCACTTCCCCAGCCGTGTTCCGCGATTGCTGGTACTTCCACCTGGGCCCAGATCTTTCCATCAGCCTGCTGATGTTCGGTACACTGCATCACAACGATCTCATTCTGGTTCAGACGATAAGCTTTGGGTTCGTTGTTCAATCCTGGTGTAGGACGGAAATGTACCCTGTTCGCAGTCACGCGTGCCTGTCCACATGATTTTGGTGTCGGCGTCGCTGCCTGAGGTTGGTGAGATGACACGGTCGGTTGCATGATCCTGATTGGGGGAAGCGGGTTGGTGCTTATGGTCAGCCAGGATGGCTGTGTGAGTAACAACCAGGCTGTGATACTGATCACGCTGAGCCCCATCAGCACAAATAGAAGTTGGCGTACCCGTGTCATGATCCAGTTTATGCTGAAGAGCGACGTAATGCTTGCAAAACCCGATCGCGCTACATGCATTGTGTATTGCACCAGGGTGCTTACCAAAGCGTGTATGTTCTGATACGACCGGTTGATGATATGTGGAGCGGCAGGCGCTTGTGCCTCTATGGATGACACAGGATCGTGTTGCGGTGGCACGGGAGTTGTGTCGTGCCGATCCGGCAGGTGTTCGACCCGATACGCTGGTTCTACCGGGGGCGGGCGATTGGATTGGTCGAGTTCCGAGTTCACTGATGCAGAACTGGCTGGCGCGGTGTTATGCACAGGAGGCCGTAATGCAGGATTCGTCGCCGGTGGCCTGGGGGGTGCTTCTTCTGCCGGTTTTGTGGTTTCAGGACGATCTGATGCCGGTTTTTGTGCGGGAGGGGGCTTCGGCGGCGTTACCACCGGCGTGCTGCTATCTTCCCATATCGACATTGGCAACGGTATCGACATTGGCAATGGTTTGTGCGTCAATCGTGATGGCATGGTGTGACCGAGCCGGGTAACGCTTGCGCTGGAAAAGAGATCCAGGTGCCACCGCTGTCCACGCTCAAAGATTTCGGCTGTATGCTGTGCGAGCCATGCGGGTGTGGTGATAATCCATCTCCCGATTGGCCACTGCTCTTCCCAGGTGTACTGTACTGCTTTCAGGCGCTCTTCATCCGGGACGACCCAGAATGGTATTGGCAGGTCGTGCGCATAGCGTTCATGCCAGCGGTCATGGGTAGCGCTCAGGGTATATGCCCCTGCATATGCGCGTGCTTTCGCTGCAATCGTGCTGCATGGCTCAGTCGCCCGATCACTCTCAATGGCAAAGCACCACGTTTGCGCTGCATCCCTTGCCGGATGCTTGGTCCAGGGCACACTGTTGGTAGCAGCGGGAGTACGACCCCACTGCAGAATAAGCACGGCATCCATAACCGGTTCGGGCCGGCTCACATCGAGCCGGTAGGCAAAGCTGCCGCGCTCAAACTGGCGCTCAACCAGCTTATCGGCTCGCTCACGGGAGCCTTTGCACTCAGTCTGGGCCTGGTGCAGCGCCATGGCCTTGAGGTTGAGACATTCATGTCCATTTTGCGCAACAGTCCGCTCTATGCGTCCACATTTGACAAGAAACTCCCGCGCATGCTGGAGCGCAACTTTGCCGATCCCAACTTCCCCGCGCAGCACCTGCTGAAGGATATGCGCCTGGTTGAGCGGGAGGCATCCGCGCTGGGTCTCACCACCACGCAACTCGCCGGACTGTGCCGGATCCTCGAGATTGCCGCCGCTGGGGAATTTGCCACGCAGGACTACTCGGCGCTCTTCGCCGTGGTTGTGCCGCCGGAAGCGTAGCCCGCCCGGACACGCTGCCCCTCCCGCCGGCCTGGCGTGGTATGATATTCCTGAGGTTTACTGTTACCCTGTCAGTCTCATTAGTACGACAACTTTGCCATCAACCCGGCAATCAACGGGAACGGGGGCAATGGGCGCAGGGGCGGCATGTTCCCATTCA
>CAKZQX010000342.1 GCA_937141995.1 uncultured Chloroflexaceae bacterium
CACAAAAATGTTGCACAGCATGCAACATTTTTGTGGAAAAGAAAAAACGAGTACCCTGCTGCCGCAGGCGAATCTGGACATTACTGTACTCAAACGCCCAGTTTGCAGATCTACCGCGTAAGTCGTGTAATGAAGATATTGTGTGTTGCCGGGTGATGCGGCAAATTCCGTTCGCATCACCCGGCCTGATCACCGGGCCACAATTGGTATATGCAGTTGATAGGGCGCTTCCAGCGTCGTCAGTTCAACCGGCAGCCGGATGACCGGCTGATAGGGATCATTGCTGCGTAGCAGAACCGCGCTGCGATAGGGTTGTTGCTGCGTCGGCATCACCCAGTCCAACATGATGGACACTTCTTCCTCGGTCCATGCTGCAATGTTGCCACTATCTTCGGGGAGTTCAACCCAGAACTGCGGGTTAGTCTGAGGTCGCCACTCAATCGTCAGCCCATCCGCAATCGGCGTGCTCTGCCCACAGCCAATCTCCTGAATATCCCGGCTATGGCGCTGAAGACCAACCGCGACATCCGTCGGCAGCATATCCAGTTGCCCATAGGTAAACATAATCCGCCCATCGCGCGCCAGCACAACCTGAAACGTAAATCGCCGATCAGGTTCATTATGCCGCGGCACATCTTCAAACAAGATCACGAACCCCGCTGCAACCGTGCCATAGCGGATCGTGCCGCCCTGTGACGGGTCCAGGTCGGTACGCAGGGGCACAATGGCCCGCGAAAACGACTCCGGCACCGGCAGGCAGGCATGGTTAAACTCCGTGAGATCGTTTTGTTGATTGAACGTCAAGACCCCGTTTGCACTCAGATAGACCGTGTCGTAGAAATTTCCATAGAAAGGAAAATCAAACCCAAGCGGCAATTCATCGGACGCGGCATTATCTGTGAGAGTCACGGCAGTGGCGATCCCCGGCAGCAGATCAATCCAGGTTGATGTCGGGCCGTCGGACTCATCGCTGCGCCAGATGCCATACCCCTCCGGGGGTACTTCAAGCGTGTAGTCGAGCGGCTGTGTGCCGGTATTCGCTATCGTTACCGCAAACTCGGCCACTTCGCCAAAGGCCAGCGTTGCCGTCAGCGGGTCGGTGTCGGCAACCACGCGCGGCAGGTCGGCAACCAGGGCAAACAGCGGTGTGCTGACTATGCCCGCCTGGGCTGCAACTTCGATAGTCTGACTCAGGTATCCGGGCGCGCCGGCCGTGAGCATGTACGGTTCGGAGCGTGTCTTCAAGGTAATAGTGAAGTTCCCGCTGCTGGTGACCGGCACAGTCGGGCCGCCACTCACCGTAACCGTTCCGGTAATCGGCATGCCCGTCTCATGGTCGCGGAGGTTGCCGGTGATAATGACCTGCGGATCGACGGGGGTGACGGTCAGGTCAATCTCGACTATCAGGGGCATCCGGCTCAAGTTATCTGTATGGAGCAGTAGCCGGGCCTGGTACTCGCCCGGTTCGGACACACGTCCTGCATCCAGCGTAACCGAAATCGTCTCTGACGCGCCCGGCGCAATGTCCGGCAGGCCGGTGGGCAGTTCCAGCCAGGGCACATCAACGGTGGCGGCGGCAACGGCGGCATAAGCATCCAGCACGCCATAGCCATAGATGTTGTTCGGGATGGTATCCGCCGGGCAGTTTGTATACTGCAATCCGGTAAAGTGTGAGTCAGTGCTGCCAATGGCGCTCGCGGTCAAAATCGTGTAGGTGGCGTCATAATCGCCAATCAGCGCAGGGTTGGCGGACCAGAGCAAAGCAACCGTGGCGGCCACATGCGGCGCGGCCATGGAGGTGCCCTGGAGCGAGCCATAGCTGGTGTTGCTGCCGGCAAATGTCGAGACAATACTCTGACCGGGTGCGCTGATATCCGGCTTCAGATCACCGCCAAGTGAGGGGCCGATACTGCTGAAGTAGGCAATCTGGTCATTTTGATCCGTTGCGCCAACCCCAACCACATTGCTGTAGTCACCCGGTGAAGCTACCGTACTGCATGTGGTATGATTGCCATTCCCGGCCGCAAACACCGGGAAGATCCCGGCCGCACGCCATGCGGTGGTGTAGCCGGCATACTGATCATTGCCCCCGACGCTATCGGCCCATGAGTTATTGATAATCTGCGGCCGCAGGTCGGGTCGGGGGTTCTTGCCGTCAGGGTCGGTTGGATTGAGCAGCCACTCGGCGGCGGCCATCAGGTCTGCCTCGGAGCAGAAGGTCTTCTCGCAGCCCCGCGCCGCGATCCATTCCGCGCCGGGGGCAACCCCAATTGCCGGTTGCGCGGCGGTGCCGTCGCCATTGCCCACCATCGTGCCCATGGTGTGCGTGCCATGGTTGCCCGCATCGAATGGTTCGGACAGGGGATCTTGCGGATCAAACCAGTTATAGGCATGCTCAATACTGCCCGATAAGTCGTAGCCCCGATATTGCGGCAGCAGCGCCTGATGATCATAGGCGACACCGCTGTCGATACTGGCAACCGTGATGCCGGCTCCATCAATCCCAAACTCGTTCCAGACCCGATCCGCCGCAATCTTGCGGATGTTCCAGCAGATGCCATGCTCATCGGGATCGCAGGCCGAGGGAATCGTCAGGTTCGGTGTGAACTGAGCGGGCGCTGCTGCCGGGTAGGAACTGAAGGTATCGGTACCAGTGCTGCCGGCGTTATCCAGGCGGGAAACCCGGTTGGCGCGTAGTAGCGCCACTTCCGCCCGTTCTGCCAGCGCCTGCACTTCCGCCGCACTGCCTTCAACCGCAATGGCATTGGCAATCCAGAAGGGCTGATACTCCAGGCCGCGCGCATCGAGCCAGTCGCGCAGTGGACGCTGGCTGCGCGCTGCGTGCTGTTGCAGGGTTTCGTAAACATACTGCCCACGCGCGCTCCAGTTGGCGATACGGTATGCGCCCGAGAGATCCGGCTGGTCTTTCAGGAACACCAGAAACTCAGTCTGCCCATCCGCTGACGCATCCAGGTCGCGCGTCAGTTGGGTGTCGATACGTTCCGCTTGATCGGGAAGGGCGACCCGGCGCAGTTCCTGGGGCACCACCCGCCGGGATACCGCTCCAACCGGCGGTGCTGATTGCGCCTCATACAGCCGGGGTGTAAGCGACACCGTGCCGTTGTTGGTGATCTTGAGCGCAACCTGCCGGCGTTCGCCCATCGGGATAGTTGCAGTGAGCTTGTTCGGGGTGGTGCTAAAGGGACTCACGGTGGTCTGGGGACTCGGGTTGGTCGGGTCAGTAGCGCGCGCTGCCGGCAGGGTCAGTCCTGTCGAAATGAAAAGCAAAAGAAATACAAGGGTGAATCCTTTAGAAAGATATTGATATGTCATATTTTATCTCATGTATCTATGTCAGGTTGATTGCTTCAGATATGGTTTGTCTTAAAAATCTGAAACGTACCAACGCAAAATATACGGTTGATCGATCAAAAAAGCACAGCGAGGTATCTTCCAGGGTGGCCGCGAACATTCCTGACAGGAACGCTGCCGCCGGGATACCCGGGGACTCCAGGATATACAGTACGTTGAAGGAGTCGCTGCTGGACTATGCGGCCGGTTTACGCTCTAGCTGATCTAAGAGACGATCAAGTTCGGCTAAAGTGTGCGCCAGATCAGTCGAATTTGCCTGAAGCGTACTCACCGGGGAGAGTACTGTCCGTACCGCCTGGATGTCGTTGCCGGCCCGGCGCAAATCCTCCAGTGCCTGCTGCATCCGACCGGCATGAATCCGCACACCATGCCGGGCCAGCAGAGTACGGTAGTGATCATACTGTTCAGTTAGATGCTGCGCAACCGTTTCAAACCCGTGTCGGGCAATAGTCATCCGGGTATGGTAGCGCATCGCATTCTCTGCAAACATCAGCGGATCGTCATGGCGGGGCTCAATCAGCAGAATATCGACATTGGGATGTCGCCGCTGCACCTGCTTGAGATGGTAGTGCAACCCGGCATGCACAAAGGTACGGAAAACCTGGTTGCCGATATGTGACAATCCCTGC
>CAKZQX010000343.1 GCA_937141995.1 uncultured Chloroflexaceae bacterium
CGAGTTCAGCGTCCCCCCCCGACGGCTACCTGGTCGATAGCGGCGCGGCCTTTGGTGATCGCGGCAATGGCTGGTCCTATGGCTGGAGCAGCCAGAACACCGAAACCCGCGACCGCAACCAGTCGCGCTCACCGGATCAGCGCTATGACACGCTGAACCATATGCAAAAGACGGACGGTCTGAACTGGGAAATCGCCTTGCCCGACGGCACCTACGCTGTGCATCTTGTCGCGGGTGACCCCAGTTACGACGACAGCGTCTACAAAATCGCGGTCGAGGGAACCCTCGCCATTGACGGCACGCCCGACGATACCACGCGCTGGCTGGCAGGCGATGTCTCCGTGGCGGTAACGGATGGCCGCCTGACCGTCAGTAACGCCTCCGGCTCCAGTAACAACAAGATCAACTACATCGAGATTACGGCAACTGACGGCAGCAGTACGACCGACCCGACCACGCCGCCGCTCAGCGCAACGTCTGCGGCCTCAACTGAGGTGATCACCAACGTTGCCGCTGCCAGTGGCGATGCCTACCCGGTAGAAAGCCTGCAAGAAGGCACCCGCACCTTCATCGATCGCTCCTACAGCATAACCGACATGCCTGCCGGTTTTGTAGGACAGCCCTTTATTCGTACGGTAAACGATGATAAATGGGCCACAGTACCGGATTTCCTGCGATTTGAGTTGACGACCGCCGCCACGGTGTACGTGGCCTACGACAGCCGCGCCCAGGCGCTCCCGGCGTGGCTGGCTGAGGGCGGCTGGACCGAAACCGGCGACTTGCTGGGCACCAGTGACGTAGGGCGACGGCTCTATCGCAAGAGCTTCCCGGCAGGGCCAGTGGTCCTGGGGGGCAATGCGATGGCTCCGATGCTGGGTGCCGAGAGCAACTACAACGTGGTGGTGATCGCCGAAGATGCGCCCGCCCCCGCAACTACGCCGACTGCCACCAGCGTTCCCGCCGACGTTCCGTCGGCGACAGCAACGGCGACGGCGGTGCCGTCGGCGACAGCAATGGCGACGGCGATCCCGTCGGCGACAGCAACGGCGACGGCGGTGCCGACAAATATGCCGGAATCCGCCACCCTGGACCAGACCGGCGCGCAGTGGGCATTTCTGGAGTGGAGCCTGGACAACCCGACCTACTCCGGCAATCCGTTTGACCTGGTTGCCTCCGCCACCTTCGTACATCAGAACAGCGGCGAGACCCGCACCACGGAGATGTTCTACAACGGCGGCGATACCTGGAAGTTCCGCTTCACCGGCACCCAGGTCGGCACCTGGACCGTAACCACCAGCAGCGACGATGCTGATCTTGATCGGCATACTGGTACGGTGACTATTACGTCTAACTCCAATCCGCAGGTACCAGGCTTTATCACCACCGTGGGAAATAAGTTTGCCCGTCAGACCGGCGAAAATGGCGAACTTGAGGCCTATATCTACAATGTATACCAGGATAACGAACGGTATCCGGCCGACTTTGTGGATCTGAGCTATATTCAGTCCTATCCACCTGAGCAGTGGGCCAGAGATTATCTGGCGCTGGCACGAGAGCATGGGTCCAATACGTTGTTCATGTCAGTCGCGCATCAGTGGTTCGAACTTGGTATGCTGTCAGTGGACCATGGCAAGGTAGATCCGGATCAGGCCACGTTTGAGATAATCGAACGGGTGATTGCTGCCGCGCATCAGGAAGGCGGGCATGTCCAACTCTGGATGTGGGGCGATAATGCCGTCAGTCGTCGCTGGACCCCCGTCGGGTTGCCGGGAGGCATCAATGGCGAAGTTGATAAGCGGTTACAACGCTATATCGCTGCCCGGCTTGGACCATTGCCGGGGTGGACCATGGGGTATGGCTTTGATCTGGAAGAGTGGGTCAGCGAAGGTGAGCTACAGGAGTGGGCCACATATCTCAATGATCACTTTGGATGGAAGCACCTGCTCTGGGGGCGCAATCGGAGCAACGCGGCGCTGGATGTGGTGTCATACAATGCCATTACCAGTGCGCGGGGACCAAACAGCTATGCTGACGTTGTGGATAAACTTACCAGTGACCGCAACCGACCACATCTTGAGGAGGAACGTTTCTACCATCAGCGTTGGGGCAAGTATGATATGACGACCACGCGACGGCACTTCTGGTGGTATATACTGGCTGGCGGGATGGGCGGTCATTGGGGGTATCATCCTAACTATAGCAATGCACGCTACCCCAACCCGGAACAGCTTGCAACACACCGTCAGTTCTGGAGCGGACGATTTACGCTGGATATGGACCGTGCCAACGAGCTGAGCGATGGCTACGTCCTCAAGAATGCTGCAAACACGCGCTATGTCTTCTACAAAGAGGATACCACATCTATCAGCATGGATCTTACCGGCATGGCAACAGCACAGCGTGCGGTGGCGGTAGACACGAAAAAAGCCTATGCGGAGATTGATCTGGGCATGCTCGATGCAACCGACCAGGCCTGGACTGCACCTTACCGCTCCGACTGGGCAATTGCGATTGAACCCTGATCGGCGTTGAAACGCCGCGAGTTAGCCGGGGCGGGGCACACTGCGGTGTGCCCCGCCCCGGTCTTGCGTACTGCGGGCGCGCACGTCCGCACTTCGTTGTGCGCCTAACTACGCTCTTCAACTGCCCACGCTTCGACGCCGCGCGTGGTAAACGAGAAAGGCCGGATCTGCACTCCGGCGTTCGTCAGCAGGCGTTCCAGTTCCAGCCGCCGCTCGAAGGGGCAGGCGAAGATCATAAAGCCACCGCCACCCGCGCCGGTAATCTTACCGCCCCACGCACCATGCCGGCGCGCCATCTCGTAGACCTCTTCCACGACCGGCGGGGCAATATGCGGCGAGAAAGCCTTCTTGACCTCCCATGCATCATGCAGGAGCCGCCCAAAGTCCGCAATGCGTAGCGCCCGTAGCAGCTTTGTCGCCTCGTCCACAAATGCTTTCGTCTCATCGTGGTAACGCAGCGTATCCCCCTCCACCAGTCGGCGCACCTGATCTTCCATCAGGTGCCGTGTAAGCAGCCGCCGGTCGCCGATATAACCCAGGATCAGGCTACTCTCCAGTTCCAGCAGCGCGGCCTGGTCCGTAATCACCGGCTCAACAATCACCCGATTCTCACCGAAGTGATAAACCGACATCCCGCCGAAGGCCGCAGCATACTGATCCTGCCGTCCACCGGGGATGCCCAGGTCTTTACGCTCGATGCGGTAGGCCAGTTCAGCCAGGGTATGCGGATCGGCTTCGGTGGTGATGCCATAGGCCGCATACAGCAGCTTGAGCATACTGACCACCAGTGCCGATGAGGAGCCCAGGCCACTGCCGGGGGGCACATCGCTAAACATCGTAATATCCACGCCCACCGGCTCGATATCATTATCCGGGTGGGCCACCGGCACGGCGTCCAGCACCGCTTGCGGCAGCGGCAGATGGCCCTCCCAGCGCCGCCCGCTCACCATCCGGCTGACCTCTTCCAGGTCGAGGGAGCGAACGGTGACACCGGGCGTTGTGCCGGGACGGAGCATACAACGGACAAACAGGTTAATCGTGCAGTTCAGCACCTTCCCGCCATGCTCCTCGGCGTAGGGGCTGACATCGGTACCGCCGCCGAAGAAGCCGATGCGCATGGGCGCGCGGGCCTTGTATATCTTCATACGCGCTCCTCATTCGTTCATTCGATTATGACTGGTTGGTAAAACGCTGCCCAGTATAGCATAGGAAGAACCGGACGCGCGGATGCGACGGAGCGGTGACACAAAATTCCGATCTTGTGAGATGCGATAATCGCTGCCGCGTGCGTTCTTATCAATGCAATGATGAAGAGGAGTCATTCACACGAGGTACGCGGTCGGTTCTAAACCAGGTGTTTGCCTGGACACATGGCCCGATTCGCCTCCGGCAGCATGGGACGTTGTTGTCGAGAGCAAACGGTCCGTTTGCCTGCATGAACGGCCCGACTCGCCTGCGGCAGCATGGTACTATTTTATC
>CAKZQX010000344.1 GCA_937141995.1 uncultured Chloroflexaceae bacterium
GCCCATCTGTAGCCACCCCCGGATGTCGGCATAGAGGTCGTCGTAGCTGGTCTGACCAGCCCGGGTCGCAGAGCCGCGCGGGTCGCGGTCTTGGTTGCGCCATAAACTGCAAACTGGGGGCAGGGTAGTCTGGCGGCAACCGAGCCGATAAAGGCCACCGTTCCATGGGCGGGCAGCAGCCAGGGCAGCAGCGTGTGGGTCAGGGCAATCGGCGCTTGCAGATTCACCGTCATCAACTCCCGAATACTCGCGGGTGGTTGACTCGCAACCGGACCATAGAAGCCAAGCGCCGCATTATGAATAAGCAGATCCAGCCGGTCAATCGAGTGACTGTAGAAAAACTGCTTCACAATCTGCGTCCAGTCCGGCCAGAGCAGATCAGCGCGGCAGTAGGTCTGCGCTGTATAAAGTTTCGGATCAAGCTCGGCCGGTGGCCGCCGACCAACCAGAATCAACCGGTCGCCCCGTTCACGGTACTGGTGGGCCAGCGCCTTGCCGACCCCATCGGTGGCCCCGGTGATCAGCACGGTTCGTGGGGATTTAGCCATCGCAGCACTCCTCCGGTGAACGCATACATGCAATCCATCTTGCCAGACGGTGGTAGAGCGGTGGACCGAACAGGTAACCGAGCAACATAATATTCAATACCGTCTCAAAGATTCCAAACTCCCGGCCAAAATAGCGGTGATCCCAGTAACTTACCGGACTCTGGAAGCGGATGCTCCACTCGAACGGAAAGAAGAGCAGGGGACCATCATTCACATGGGTCAGGATATCTATGCCGGAGTGAAGCAGACAACCCAGCAGAAACCAGTAAACCCGGCGCAGCGACGAGTTGATCCGCCGGCGGAAGGACCAGACCAGCGCCAGACCGAGCAGCAGCATCGTTGGTCCGTGGAACAGGTTATGCAGCGCGATCCAGATCGGATTATTGAAGAAGAGATCATCAAAGATATACTGAAACGTTGCGCCTATCTCCCATCCGAGAATGTAGTGGTAGTAAACCGCCGCGCCGACGGTCAACAGAATCAGCGGCAGATCGGGGGCAACCGCGCCGAGCAGAAACGCGCTCTTGACGATTGGTGTGCGGCGCAGGCGTTTGCCCAGCGCGGCGGTAAGGATCAGATGCGAAGGTGTATTCATAAGGTATGGCTGTGCCTTTACTTATCGAGTAGCGTGCCTGGCAGCGCAAAACGGCCACTCCTGTCTGAATGACCGTTGCCTGGCATTGCGTATCTGTAACTACACGCTGTTTACACGACGTACGCGGTTATTAACTCGGAAGAGAATTCCACTTCCGGCAGGGTGGAAGCAACCATTCTTTTTCACAAACATTTCGCACAATGTGCCAAATGTTTGTGAAAAAGACAGAAAAGAACCACACTACCGCAGGCGGCAGCCAGGCTTTCACTCGATGAAACACCTGGTTTGTCATTCACCGCGTAACTCCTGTTTGTTTCTAGTATAGCAGATTGTGACGTTGCAGTCATTGCCTTGCTGCACAAATACGACTGCCGTTGCCGCCGTTTTGCGCTATGACTGAACCGTCTGTCCGGCATACCAGCCGGTGCGAACCTCATCCAGGTGCGCATCAAACCCCGGCACGTAGGGCTTGATATCCAGCAACGGCGTGCCATCCAGCACATCTATGCCTTCGACCTCCAGGATAGTGGCGTGACGGTGCAACAGCCGTACCACCGACAGACCAATGGCATTGGGGCGGTAAGGATGCCGCGTGGCAAAGAGCCCGTGTAGCTTGCGGTCAAGTGGTGATTGAACACGCAACGCATAACCCGAAGCACAATGAAAGACATACAGCAGGATAATATGCGAAAATCCTTCGATATCCCGTAGTCCCTCAACAAATTCGGGCTGCACCTCGACCTGCCCGACAGTCTGTGAGCATGACGACTGGTGCGGTGTCTGCCGTCGTTCGGTAAATGGTGAATGAATAACGCCGATGGGACACATCACAAATTCCATAATTTCCCTCTCTGCTCTCCGTGTGCGGACTTTTCACCTCCATAATTGCTTCATACTGCCCCCCGGTACTCTCGGCAATTATCAGGATTTGTGGCATCCCGTCCTCCCAACACGCCGCTGTTCCTGACCGACAGATCTGGGACTGCCCGGCCGGGACTCTACGACCTGCCCCGTTAGCGTATTGTACCAGAAGGTTAACGGATCGCTGGTCGTCATGCAGACGGACTACAGACTACGGTTTACGGATTATGCGCCAATCGACTTGTATCCCATTTCGTGATACAATTCTTAATGTTCCTGACTGTTTTGATAATGATCATACCGATACAGTGACCCGGTAGCGCGGTGATGCGCCGGCATGCGGACGCGATGCAGCGTGTGGACAGATAACCGAACAACCTGCGGATTGTCAGACCGTTGTGATTGCATGGTGAAAGGAAACGCATGGCTTCGGATAGCACAGCATCACCTGCGGCGCGGACAGAAGCCGCTGCCGCCTCCGCGAGTGAGGAGTTTACCCCTGCTCGCGCCGGCCTGGGTGAGGTGGCCCGCTATTTTGTTCGCCTGGGATTTACTGCTTTTGGTGGGCCGGCCGCGCACGTTGCTATGATGGAAGATGATCTGGTGAATCGCCGCCGCTGGATCAGCCGCCGGCAGTTTATGGATACCCTGGCGGCCACACAACTGGTGCCCGGCCCCAACTCCACCGAGATGGCGATCCATATGGGCTATGTGCAGCGCGGCGTACCGGGCTTAATCGTTGCCGGGGCCTGCTTTATCGGCCCGGCATTCCTGTTAGTGCTGCTGATCAGTATCGGGTATGTGGCCTATGGCACGCTGCCCCAGGTCAATGCGCTCTTCTATGGCATCCAGCCGGTTATCGTCGCCATTGTCATCCAGGCTGTATATCGCCTGGGAGCGACCGCATGTCGCACTCTTCCTATGATCATTCTGGCGGTGGTTGGGACATTGCTGCAACTCCTGACGTCGCTCGACACAGTGTTGATCATCATTGGCGGCGGTCTGGTTGGAGTCGTGCTGGCGCTGGGGCCGCAATTCTTGCGGAGTACGTCGCTCCTGCTGCTCCTACCGTTTGGCGGACGGCTGGCGCAGCCGGAAACGGAGGCACCGCTCTGGCAACTGGGACTTTTCTTTCTCAAAGTTGGCGCAACCCTGATGGGCAGCGGCTATGTGCTGTTGAGCTACCTGGAAACCGACCTGGTGCGCGGCTATGGCTGGCTGACCCGGCCGCAACTGATTGACGCCATCGCCGTCGGCCAGATGACGCCGGGGCCGGTTTTTACCACGGCGGCCTTTGTGGGCTATGTAATCGAGGCCGGCCCGGACAACAATGTGTTGCAGGGCGTGCTGGGCGCGGCCGTTGCGGCCGTTGCCATCTTCCTGCCCTCGTTTCTGATTGTCCTGTTTATGGCTCCCTGGATTCCGCGCCTGCGCCAGTCGCGGGTGGCGGGTGCATTCCTCGACGGCGTGAATGCCGCCGTGGTGGGGAGTATCGCCGCGATAACCTGGACCCTGTTTGCAACGGCGGTGATCAGTCTGGCCGATCCGACCGTCGCCGTGCCGATTGCCGGCACCACGCTGGACATACCGGCGCTGCTGCTGGCAGTTGTCGCAACATTTATCCTGTTGCGCTACAAGCTCAACTCAACCTGGCTGATTGGCATTGGCGCGGTATCCGGATTGCTGCTCCAGAGTCTGCTCTGAGCCTTGCACATCCGTTTGGTTCCCTTTATAATACCAGGGTGCCCGCGGGGAGGTGGCGGAGTGGACGAACGCGCTCGTCTCGAAAACGAGTAGGGTGTGAAAGCCCTCGAGGGTTCGAATCCCTCCCTCCCCGCCAGAATACTGCTCACTCAGGCAGTGCGAAGAACAGCCCCCCGGCGGATGCTACAGCATCGCCGGGGGTGTGCTTTTGTCTCAAAAAACAACCTCGTAGTAAGAACAAAAGCACATAGAACAACCATGTTACCCGCTGGAGATGCACCTGACACGCTCTGTTCTCTGTTGCTTTGTTCTCTGTTCTCTCGTAGATGTTTCCTGGGTTTGGGTTGCCGGCTCGCGCTGGTGGATACGCTCGCGCAGGCGGCGTACTGCGGGCGGTGGGTTGCGTTCTTGTTCCGCACGCATCCGTTGACCATGTTCCTTCCAGGCATGCAGATATGCATCAACGTCTATCTGGTTGTGCCAGTAATAGGTAATCGTGGCATAGATTTGCTCCAACGTCAATGTGGGATAGCGTACCGCAATCTGTTCGGGAAAGAGTCCCAGTTCGAGATAGTCAAGCAAAATTGTCTCAATCCCGATCCGATGTCCTTTCAATCGAATATCGTTTGGGGCCAGGAAATCAAAATAATCTTCCAGTTGCATATTCGACCTCCCGATAGTTTTGCGTTTTGAGTTCTCAGTTTTGCGCTCTGCGCTCTGCACTTTGCGCTCGCTCTTCTCACCTATACCACAATCTCCAGCGCTCCCGGCAATACCTCCACCTCGACATAGCGTGCGTCTGTGGCGACGATTTCGCCATCGGTGGCGACCGGCAGCGGCTCGCTGCATTCAATCGTCACATGGCGGGCGCGATCCATATGCACCTGGCGTAACGCGGTGTGCGTGCCTTTAAGCAGGCGCGGCAGGTAGCGCGCAATCTGATCCAGGCGCAGATTATCGACCATGCAGAGATCCAGCAAACCGTCATCGATCAGCGCATCGGGC
>CAKZQX010000345.1 GCA_937141995.1 uncultured Chloroflexaceae bacterium
CAAGGACACGTTGAGCAACCAGCGGATCACCGTCGATCTCAAACAGATAACTTTGATCGTGACCGGCTTCATAGCTTGCCGCGTATAGCTTGCCGTCGGCGCCGGGCTCAAAACACTTCACCACCTCATTCAGGCGCAACACCTCAACGGGGAGCGCAAACTCATTACCTCCAGAAGAAACGGTAATGATTCCTTCATTCCCGCCCGGCACGAGCATGGATTTATCCACACTTAACACTATCGAGCCATCACCAATCCCATTCATTGAAGAGATACTCAGCCAACTCGGCACTGAGGTAATGGTCCATGCCTCAGAACTGCCCATAGTATCAACAGTCAGAGTTGAGTTGGTTAAGCCATCAATATTGAACAGCACCATATTGACTTCCGATGGATGGAATCCCAACGATGTCACCGTGAAACTCCACACCTTGCTATCAAGTAGGCCTCCGGCGCCGATGGCGTCGACACGCCAATAATAAGTCGTGCCCGGCACCAGACCGCTATCAGCCAGCTCAATGTGGGCATCTTCCACCGCACCCATGAATAATGCAGAATTAGTGGTCGCAGTCGTTACGGCATTGGAGTCTGTACCCAGATACACTTCATAACGCGTAGCAAAAGGTTCGCGCGCCCACTCCAGCCAATCCTGGCTAAACGCGATATTCGCACCATCATCAATACCGGGAGCGAGCCCCGGAACCTGCAGACCGGACGATTCAAGCCCCGGTACTGAGTTCAAATCCTGAGCGATAAGGGTGCCAGCCGCTGCATCATAAAGTACCAGCTTCTCCTGACTCCTGGAAAAGGCTGAAATAGCTCCCGAAGTCGGCAGACTCAGGACCACCTCGTTTGAATCGACCTCACGCAGATCGGTTCCGGTTACCACATATTGGCCATAGAATGAGGCGGCATAGGCTTCTACACCGAAATTCGCTATCTCCTTCAAATCAGCCGCGCGGTACGCAGTACCACAGTTGAAGACGCGTTGACCATCGCCGGAAACAAATACATTTCGGGATCCGTAATAGTACTTCGTTTTCACACTGATCTCGCCTGCAAAACCATCGTTCGACACATCGAACCGCGATAATCTCGCACCGCTTGAATTATTGTCAGTATGGAAATAATATCGACCATCCAGAGAGCAGTCACCATCACCCTCTCGTTCCCCTCTAGAGCTGACCAAAGCACTCGAAACAGAGTCTCGCATGCTGACCGTGATCCATTGATCCTCTCCTTCTGTGATGACCTGCCCCGGACCGGCTGCGTTGATTTTATAAACATCGCCGCCAAGCGCGAGCGGTTCGAGTTGCACCTTATTCGAAAGATCAAACACCCGCGTTTCCGGACGCTTCCAGTTGCTCGCATAAAGACGATCATCACCATAATGAACTGTTAAGTCGGTAATATTTTCTCCCGCGTCAATTACGTGCTCGATCATTTCAGTATCGGTATTATACCAGATCAGCAGCGACTTATATGGAGAGACCCCCGAAGTGTGCGCCATATAGATATATGGCCGAGCCCAATCCGTCGTCATTTTCACGATCCGCATATTTTCCAACGCAACATCAACCGGCAACGTAAGCCTTGTCCCTCCTGAATTGAACTCAATAGTCCCTGTATGCCCGCCTACGGAGAGCTTTGATATGTCGACCTCAATATCCAGCACGGCAGGTGCAGTACCACTGCTCGAGCCCAGCGTAATCCAGTCATTCGTCGTACTCGCTGTCCAACTGGGTGTGCCCCCCGAAGACCCGATTACAACCGAAACCTTCTGCGTATACGTCGCAGCGACACCATCAATCTCAAGGTCATGTGGATTTAGATAAATTGCGGGTGTAAAGAAGTTCCACACGTCCCCCGTAACAATCTGGCTCCTGAACCCAACGGTATCGACGCGCCAGAAATAGCTCTCGTCGCCCGAGAGTGTTCCGGATGGAAGCGGCATCGTCGGATCGATGACACGGCCAAGATATTCCACATCGTTCGTCGAAGCTGTCGCGACCGCATTGGACGTAGTTCCTAAATAGACATCATAGCCGACCGCTGCGGGTGCGCCCGTCCAATTCATTTCGGGAAGATTCACACCCTGCACAGAATTATCTGCAGGGTCCGGCACCATATCGACCGTAGGTATCGGCATGATTACAGATGTGGCGATTGAAGTGATTGAACCCGATGACGGTGCATATAATACAAGATTAGACTGATTGCCCGAGAAAGCCATGACAGAGGTTGAGAACGGGAGTGCGTAAACCTCCTGACCCGTCGCACCATTATAGGCCTTGGTTGCCGTCATCACGAGATCGCCATATGCTGATGCTGCGTAAATTTCTGAACCCAGCTGGTGTAGTTCCCTCAAATCACCGTCATAAACAACTCCACAGTTGAAAACACGAGAACCATCCATGGAAACAAGAACATTCCTTGATCCGTAATAGGACTTGGTTCTCGTGCTGTTCGCGATGGTAAATGCATTATTTGTGATGGCGTATTTGTAAAGCCGTGCATTACTGATGTTATTGTCGCAACGATAATAGTAACGGCCGTCGAGTGTGCATTCTCCATCACCCTCCCGCTCATGTGATTGAACCAGCGTTTCACCTGTCTGTGCGTCACGCATACGGACATAAATCCACTGGTCTTCTTCTTCGGTAATGACGCGCCCCGGGCCTGCCGCATTAATATGGTAGACATCATTACCCAATGCCAGTGGCTCCAGTCGCATTTTTGCACCACGATCAAATACCTGGGTATCGGAGCGTTTCCAGTTGCTCACATAGATCCGGTTATCTGCATAACTCACCGTGAGGTCAGTCACATTCTCACCTGCACCCAACGCGTGCTCGATGGATTCAGTGTCCGTATTGTACCAGATCAGCACAGATCGGTTAGGTGCTGTTTCGTATTTATGAACCATGTAGACATAGGGAAGCTCCCAGTCGGTGGTCATTTTCACGATATTGAATTTACCCAGGGTTACCTGGTTGGTTCCGATATGACCCTGTCCATCATCCATCACAATCAAAGCGTCATCGCCAACCCCATGGAAGGTCACATCACCTTGCCAAACGCCATTGGTGAGCGTTATGGCGTCGGAAGGATCCACTGCCACAGAGTTCGAGCCAAGCATACCACTCAGCCAGGCCGACCCCGAATAGGTGTCCACATATTCACCATCAATATTTACGGCATGTACAGAACAAGGTACCGGTAGATACCCGGGATCTTCACCATTGAACCCAACCATGGTGAAGTGATGGAATTCATTATCGGAAACACTCATTGAATAACTCGCCGTAACAAACCCAGGTGCAGTGGCTGTAATGATCGGATACTGTTTCCCATCCACAATATCATCATCAACTGCTGCGATATCAAAGAATACATTTGTCTGCCCGGCAGGTATGGTCACATATAACGGCACCGTCACCTCACCCGAATCCAGGGATTTGAGCATGATGTGGACATCTGACGCCAGGGTTCCGGAAATAATCACCTCTCCTGCATTCGTGCTGATCCCATCACCCTCCATGGTAAACTCCGGCAGTTCCAACCGGATCTCAGTCGTCTCATTGTCAGCAATAAAAACGGCAGCTGAAGCATGAATCCAATTCTCAACCCGGGCTTCAATGGTGGCGGTCTGCAACGAATCAATCAGACCATTATCATTCACCGGCAAGGTGAAGGCCGCACTTCCATCTCCTGCCTTTATTACGGTGCGGCCATGGGAAATCTTTTCCGGATTATCCGAAACAAGTGTAACGACCACATCTCGGTCGGCAACCGTGCTCATATTGACCATGCCGGAGATATAGCCAGCCCCTTCAACAGTAGATTGGGGCAACGTTAAAGATAACAAGGCGGATTCATTATCATGCACCACAATTACGCCCTCAGAGTCAGCATAACCCTGCTGGTTGGGGACCGCATAAATTTTCACAGATTGCGTGCCATCGAACAGGGCATCGTCAAGAATCACAATATCAAATGAGGCATTGGTTTCACCCGCAAGCATAATGACCGAAGCAGGGACCCCCACTTCGTTTGGATCACTTGATGACAGGTTGATCACCAGATTACTACTCGGTGCAGCTGCAACTTCGACGGAACCTGACATGCTTAGCAGGCCATCCGCCTCCTTTGCCTCAACCGGCAGAGCGACATACGGAAGCACGGCATCGATATAGTGGTGCAATGTCGATGAGGCAGCCTCATAAGCCCAAACATGCTTTCCATCTTCACTGACACCCAACGCCCCGCAGGTGAAACCCCATGTACCCAGTCCCTCTCCCGTATGTGCGGAGTAGTAATTTACTTTGCCGAGGGCGATGCGCGAGGATGCCGCGTATATACTTTCCGGAAGACTACGGATATTACTGCGGATATTCATAGCATCAACCTGCAGTCGGCCATAAAAGAAATATTTCCCGTCGGTGGAAAGCACACTGGTTCCACCGCCGCTTTGCGCAGTTCCGTAGACTCCGGTATCCCCGCTGCTGACAAGGGTATCTCCCGAGATGGTGCGCACATGAATCTCGCTGGAGCTGGAGGCTGAACTACCATGATAAG
>CAKZQX010000346.1 GCA_937141995.1 uncultured Chloroflexaceae bacterium
GACCGGGCGGGTGGGCATCAGCATGGCCGCCGACAACCTGCCACGGACGCAGATGCTGCCGCTGCCCCGGGTGCGCCTGGTGGATATGCGGCGGGAACTTCAAAGTGGCAACCGCTCCATCTTTAGCCAACCCTTGCAACAGGCGCTGGCAACTGCGCTGGAGCGCAACGAGCAGGTGATGCTCTTCCTCAATCGCCGGGGGGCCGCCTCATTTGTGATGTGTCGTGACTGTGGCTCCACCGTGACATGCCCGCGCTGTAGCGGCCCGCTGATCCTACACTACTATGAACCGCTATCATCTGCCGAACCGGCGGCAACGCCGCCGGCCGAACGCAGCATACAGGACACCTTGCTGGTGTGCCATGGGTGTGGGCATCAGGAACTGGTGCCTACCGTTTGCTCCCAATGCCTCAGTCCGCGGATCAAGGCATTCGGGGTTGGAACCCAGCGGGTGGAAGCAGAGGTACGGCAACTCTTCCCGGAAGCCCGTGTCCTCCGCTGGGACCGGGATAGCGTGGTGGGGAAGGGCGCGCATGGCCGACTGCTGGATCAATTCCTGCGGCACGAAGCCGATGTCCTGGTTGGCACGCAGATGATTGCCAAGGGATTAGATCTGCCGCTGGTTTCGGTGGTGGGCGTGGTTGCCGCCGATGTTGGCCTGCATCTGCCCGACTTTCGCAGCGGCGAGCGCACCTTTCAACTCCTGACGCAAGTTGCAGGGCGGGCCGGCCGCCGGTCTGCCGGTGCGCAGGTGGTGATCCAGACCTATGTGCCCGATCACTATGCTTTGCAAGCCACGCAGGAGCATGACTACCGCGCCTTCTATACGCAGGAGATCGCTTTTCGCCGTCAGACAGGCTATCCACCCTTTAGCCGGTTGGTCCGCTTTGTCTACGCCGGCGGGAGCGCAGTTGCCTGCGAGCGGGCTGCGACCCGACTGGCCGAGGAGATTCAGGCAGTGGCACGCCAGTTACACCTGCATGACTGGGGCTTGATCGGCCCGGCCCCGGCATTTATTCAGCGGACGCGCGAGCGCTGGCGCTGGCATCTGCTGCTACGCACCCCGGACCCGCTGCCGGTACTGGCTGCACTTGGTCCGCTTTATGGGTGGACGGTCGATGTAGACCCGGTGCATGTGCTATAATTTGCAGAAGGTACGCGGTTGGGCAGGTAACCGGGGCGTTTCACCCGATGGAAGCCCGATGCGCCGGCGGTAGCGCGGCAACATGACCGTCCAGGTCAGGGACCGCGTACTTCCTGTAACTTACACGAGGTACGCGGTGGGCGATCAACCTGGGCGTTTGCGCCCGATAAAGGCCGGCTTCGCCTGCGGCAGCATGGTCCTGTTTTTCTTTTTCACACACATTTTTGCATAACGTGCGAAAATGTGTGTGAAAAAGGATGAGATCTTCCACCCTGCCGCAGGCGAATCGGGTCGTGCATCCAGATGAACACCTGAGGTGGAACCGACTGCGTAAGTCCTGTAATTTACGGTAAAGAATGTTACAATAGCCGTCAATAGTCAGTTAGCAGAAGTTCCGGCTACATCTATCAAGCAATGATTACCGGCAGAGCCCGTGGTAACGACGTTGTTTTCTGTTATCAACAATCGTATAAAGTGAGTAGATACCTATGAGTTTACGGCGAATTTTACGCATCGATAACCCGGAAGACAAAAAGATACTTAAGACCAACTGTCGCCCGATTAAACTCCCGAATCGGGAACTCAAACAGCTTATTGCAGATATGTTTGAGACCATGCATGATGCAACCGGCGTCGGACTGGCCGCGCCCCAGGTGGGCCTGCCGATTCGCCTGACTGTGATCTGGATCCCGCCTGTGTATGAGAAGCAAGAGGATGGTACTGAAGTTGAAACTGCGCCCGCCGAAGAGTATGTACTGATCAATCCTAAAATTGTCAAGATGAGCAACGAGGAGATTATCCGCCAGGAGGGCTGTCTTAGTCTGCCCGGTTGGTATGGCGATGTTCCGCGCGCAACCTGGGTCACGGTGGAGTATCAAGATCTCAACGGCAAGATGCGACGTATCCGCAAGGCCGATGGTTTGCTGGGGTGGGCGATTCAGCATGAAGTAGACCATCTCAATGGCATTCTCTTTACCGAGCGTATCCGCGACCTGTCAACCTTGCGCGATCTGACGAAGGAACAGGACGCTGAGACGAGCGCAGCCGATCAGGTAGCCCGGACAACGGAGCAGTCCCCCGCAACCGATACGCCAAAGGTTTAGGCATAATTGTCTCTTGTACCTGGGCCGGGTTTTCTGTAGGGACGCGCAGCAGCGCGTCCGCAACCCATCCTGCGGGGAAATCCGCAAGCACCGCCGGGTGGGTCGTTGCCGGTGGGGAATCGCGCCACCAGGCTCTCGGCCGTGCCGGAGTTCGCGGCCGCGATCCCATGCTCATGTATGACCTCGTAATCTGGGGAAACCGTCTTGCATGTGCGCAACCCCTGGTATAATGAAATCAGTACCCACTGTCCGGCAACAATCTAACAAGGAGATGCGTATGTTTGATACCTTCAAACAGCGATTTGACCGCACACCTGAGGGCCAGGAGCACCGCGTGCCCCCGGGTCAGTATGTCACCGAGAAGTTCCCGGTCCTGCATTATGGCAATGTGCCCCAGTATGAAAATGTCGAGCAGACATGGGATCTGCGAGTCTGGGGCGAAATTGCGGAGCCTTTCTGCTTTTCGTTTGCGGCGTTTCGGGCACTGCCGACGGTCAGCGTCACGATGGATATTCACTGTGTGACCCGCTGGAGTAAACTGGATACCACCTGGGAGGGGGTGCAGTTCCGCGAGTTTCTCAAGCATATCCCGGCGCTGAAACCGGAGGCGCAGTTTGTGATTGCACACGCGGAGCAGGGTTTTACCGCCAATATTCCGCTGGAAGTACTTATGGATGATGAGGCGCTGCTGGCCTACAAGTACGAGGGGCAGGAACTCGACCCGGAGCATGGCTACCCGCTGCGGCTGATTGTGCCCAAAAAGTATTTCTGGAAGAGCGCCAAGTGGCTGCGCGGCCTGGAGTTTCTCGCCGAGGATAAGCATGGTTTCTGGGAGCG
>CAKZQX010000347.1 GCA_937141995.1 uncultured Chloroflexaceae bacterium
CGTCGATCCAGACCCTCCATCACTGCGAGTTTCCCGTCGGGATCACGTTCTTGCAGGAATGTTACCATCTCCGCTTCAAGCTGGGCATCGAGGGCGGCATTATTAGTGTTCGAGGCATCTTTGGCGGCGCGGAAGTAGTGCTGAAAGCCCCAGCCGGGTTGTTGCCGCAACTGGTAGTAGACAATCTCAATAGTCAATGCCTGCTGAATGGCCGACACGCGCGCCAGTTCAATTTCATCCAGCCGCTCCTTGCCTTCGATCTCCACCGGCGCATAGATCGCATCAAGCGTGCGCTGGCACTGCGCCAGTTGATCTTTGTAGTACTGCACAATGATCTCAAACGACTCATCGGCGCGGGGCGCATCCTCCGGTCGCTCATAGATGTGGGTTTGCAACAGCCGGTACATCTCGTCGTGGAGAAAGACGCGCTGGTCACGTACCTTGACAAACGAGAGTTGCTTAATTGCATGCAGGCGCTGTTCGGCATCATTGGGCGATACACCAATCAGGCGGGCCAGCAGCAGGTTATCGCTTCCTTTGGGCACGCGGCCCAATGCCTCAATCGTTTCACTCATACCCGGCGTGCAGATCAGCCGGTTGATAAGCTGCGCTTCAAACCTGGCGCGAATCGCGGGAAGTTCCGCCTCGGATTGAGCGAGGATCTCTCGTACCGGAGCCTGCAAAATATGGGGGACATCCCCGGTAGGTGCCAGGCTCAGGTAATCCACCAGCAGCGCCAGCAAAATCGGTTGCCCGCCGGAGGCCCGATGCGCCAGCCGGCGATAATCCATAGAGAGCAGATCAATCCGCCGCGCCAGACCGGGATCATGCTCATTTCGGGCCAGACGCGCCACCGCATCGAAATAGTCCAGACTCTCCTGTTCATCGAAAGGATCAACCGCAATGTTGATAACGCCGTCGGGTAGGCCGGGTTGCACGTTCTGACGCAGCGGTTCGGCTTCCGGCCGGCCGGCAATCAGCAGGACAATATTGTTCAATTGAGGAATAATCTCGGCAAGCCAGTTCCAGGACTCGGCAAACTGGGGTTCGGCACCAGAGGTCTGGATCGTCTGATACACCAGGCGCTCGGCGGTATCCAGTACCAGCACGATCTTTTCCCGGCGCGCCAGGGTCTGCAAGTTTTGCACAAACGTCGCAAACACCCGCTCAGTCTGCGCTGCTACCCCGGCCGTATCACCCGTTGCAAACATGCGCTGCAAACTGCGATACTCGCGCTCGTACTGGCGAAACGGCTCAGCCGGCAGCACATGGTACATACTCTGGGCTAACCCGCCGGGGGTATGATTGGGCATATCATACAGATCGATCAGATGCTCGGCAGCGAGCAATCCCATCTCCTGGGCCGTTTCCAGGGCGGTCTGTAGCAGGCGAGTTTTGCCGATGCCACCCCGACCAACCAGAAAGATCGCGCGCGCCTGAGTTGATGGTTCTGCCAGTACCTGCCGGATCTGATTGCGCAGGCGCGCACGACCAACCAGTTCGGGGGTAGCATAGACACCAGTAAAACGAGATTCCGGAAATGTATTCGTCATAGCAGCTAAACCTTTGTCGTCATAACAGGAGAACGAGGTCGGGCATGCTGAACGCAGGAAAGTAGCGCTGCGCTATCGGACACGCAACCCGTGACCGTTGTTCACTGCGTTCGCGGGCATCATTCAGCGTGACACCTCGTTATCGTCAAGGGTGCATGCGCCCCTGGAACGGATCAGACGCCAAGCGATACCCGAGAACGGTCGGCATGCTGGGATACATCGGCAGATTCATTGAGACACTCCGCCGGGTCATAGCCTGCCGCACTCAACATGTGTGCGTGCAGCATAGCACGCTCCATAAAGTAGTCTCGCCCTCGCGCGAACTTCTCGGCCCAGGTCAGGTAGAGTTGATAGGCCCGACATTGCAGGCGTCGCCAGATCTCTTTTTTCTGCTCAAAGAGCAAACTTCGCAAGAGCAAACAGATCGGTTGGTCAATCCGATAACGTCCTTCTTCCCAGCGTACCAGGTGGGTCTCAAGCAACATGCTGCGTATGATCCGGGCCTCGTTCGTGCTGGTCTGTTTCTCCAGCGCGGGATCGTTCTGATAGGCGGCGACCATGGCCGGGATCTCCTCGTCCCGAAACCCATCCAGAATGCAGAGCGCTTCGAGATAGGGCCGCACATGTTCCAGTTTGTGATCGGGTATGACACTGAGCAACTCATTAACGACTTGATTCATGCCACCTGATTGATCGTTAAACTGGGCCAGGAGCATATTGGCACCGGGATAGCCACTGGCTAACTCCAGAATATCACCGGCCAGTTCTTCTTTGCCGGGAGCCTGCCGCTGCAGTTGCTGCCGGATCTGCTCCAGAGTAAACGTGTCCAGCGGATGCCGGTTGACATCAACGCGCAAGTAGGGCGATTCCCAGGAATAGAGCCGTCCACGCCCCGTCATCACAATCAGGACATTCGGCAGGGCCGCGAGGGGGGCCAGCAGATAATCCTCAAGAGCTTTCAACAGGTTCCAGTCGGCCTCAAAGACCGAATCGATAATTAAGACCAGGACATGCGCGCTGTTGCTTTGCTTTTCAACTTCACGGGCCAGCCATCCCGTCAACTCCCGGAGCGAGACATTCGCGGTTATGGCTGCGCTGACCTGTTCACTCACCCAGTGGGTAATCTGCTGGATGAATGTTTCGGGATCATGCTGATGATCGCTGATAAATAACTCGCCGGGTTGGGGTTGCTGGTCTTCAGGACGCGGGAACAGACCAACCAGGAGCGTGGTGACATCCGTAAGTGCCGGTAAAATCCGGCGTTTAAGGTGAAATGAGAGCCAGCTTTTGCCACTACCCCGCTCACCCTGAAAAATCACCGTTCGCGCAACGTGATCCTGCCCATTGCGCATATTCTGAATACTATTGATAATAAGGTTTATCTCTTCTTCGCGATTGACAAACTTTTCTGCATCATATGGTAACATTGCGCTCATTACGTCTCTCCAATCACGACACCAGCAGAGTGAACCGTCATCATTTTGCTCCCTGTGGCTCTGTGCCTATTGCTTCGTTGTAGTTTCGTATTCATGGCGTTCCTGTATATGATTTCATGAGTGATGGTAGGTACTCCCTGGGTGCCTGCGATACCATGCCAGCGCGTTATCTATATCTATCGGTTCAAGATAACCGGTGGCATCAGGCGTTCTATGAACATATTCCTGAAAGACGCGGCGAACCAGGATGAGCAGTTCACGAGGCAGCAGAGCGACCGACGCGGCCAGCAGCGCTTCCACATCCCGCAGGTCCGGACTGCTGATTGCATCAAGACTATCGAATTCACCGCCGCTGGCAACGTAAACACGTTTCCGAATAAGTTCCGCCAGCATCGGCGGCGTCCACTGCAGGCGCGCGCGCGTGGTTTCGGCGGCAAAATTCGGGATACGTTCATTGAGTACCGGCTCGGTTTCCAGTGGCAGAAACCCTTTCAAGTAGATCTTGCGCATGGCCCAGCGTTGCGCCTGCGCAAACATCGGCATCAGCCACTCGGTAATCGCCACCGGATCGTCACTAGTCTCCGGGAAGGCATCGGCGCCGTCAACGAGCAACAAGATTGAGCGAAACCCTAACACCCGGAAGAGCAGGTCAACCAGTTGTTCAAAGCCTGCGGCCGGTGCGGGGGGGACGACCGGCTCGTCGGTCATGGCTGCCTCCAGCACATCGCACAGGCGCATTAAGATCAGGGCGCTGGGCGGATTGGGCAGCACATAGGCGCGATGCAGTAAGGGTGGCAGCACAAAGGGTGTATTTGCCTGGCGCAAAATTGCCAGGTAGCGCGGCAGCGGTCCCGGCAGGGTATTGGCGAGGAAGGTTGCCAGCATCTGCTGATCGGTCGGGGCAAGGCCCAGCAACCGTTCCGGACGGAAGGCTAACCCGATCAGCAAGGCAATTGCGCCGGAGCGTACCAGGTTGCGCAGATGGCTCTCCAGGGTTGGCGGAGCATGTTCAAACGGGTACGCAGTCAAAAGATAGGGTATAGGGAAGGGATGCAACCCACCGACACCAACCCAGCAGGCCCGGGTCGTATATACATGCATAACAGTTTTGC
>CAKZQX010000348.1 GCA_937141995.1 uncultured Chloroflexaceae bacterium
AGCCGGGATGACGCCGGGCAGCTTACCTCACTGATTGTGCGGCTGCACCATCACATTGCCGGCGTGCAGGAGCGGCGCGCCGATTACCAGAGTGCTTTTACCTGGCTGGGCTATGCCATTGAACAATCCACTGCCGCCCCGATTGAACTGGGGCGCTGTTTCCTGCTGGCCGCCGGGATCTATCAGCGCCAGGGGCAGTATGACCATGCGTTGGATTGGACGCAACGCGCGCTTCAGGCGTTTGCCGGACAGGAGAGCCGCAACGATCTGGCGCATGCCTACTACTCGCTCGGCGGTACTTATGGCAAACTTGGCCGCACACAGGATGCCGTTGTCGCCATTGAACAGAGCCTGCGATTGTATGAGGAGACAGGCAATATTGCCGGGCAGGCCGACGCGCACAATAACCTGGCGAATGTATTGGCGGTCACTGCCGGACGGTTGCAGGAGTCAGCCGTTCACTGTCAGGCTGCGCTCGAACTAAAAGAAGCTATCGGTGATACGCATGGGCAGGCGGTTATGGCAAATAACCTGGGCGATCTCAAGCGCAAACTGGGCGCATATGACGAAGCCATGCACTACTTTGGCCTCGCGCTTGAGCAGTTCACCCGGCTTGGCTCGGATTACGGCGTTGCTGTGCTGCATATGAATATGGGCGCAACCAGTTTACGCCAGGGTGAACTGACCGCCGCACGCCGGCATATTGAGCGGAGTCGCCGCCTGTTTGAACAGTTAGGCTCGGAAGAGTTTCTCCCGGAGTTGTACCAGGTCTATGCGGAACTGGCCCTGACCGAAGCGCAACCCGACACCGCGCTCCGCTGGGCGGAAGAGTCGCTAACGCTGGCCCAACGCCTGAGTGCGCGCGCCGAGGAGGGTCAGATCCGACGTGTACGCAGCCGCATCCGGCAGGCGCTTGGTCAGCCCGAGGCAGCATGCGGAGAATTGCGCCAGGCGAGTACCATCTTTCGGGAGATTGACAACTATTCAGCGCTGGCGCAGTGTCTGGAAGAACTGGCCCAGATAACTGACGATCACGATGAAGCCGCTGCTGCTCGAACCGAGGCGCACTATTTGCGTAGCAGCGACCTTCCCCCGGCATAATCATCAATTCAGCACCCTTGAAGCATAACCAAACCCGCAGACAGGAGTGGAACATGGACTGTCGCTATCCATCCTCCGGGCGTATTGTTCTGAGTGTACTGCTCATCTTCACCACCCTGCTTATCCCGGCGGTGCCCCATCCAACCGTTCAGGCCCGGCCCGATCAGCGCTGCTTTCCCGAAACCGGCTTCTGTATTGCCGGCCGCATTCACGCCTTTTGGGAGCAGCATGGCGGACTGCCGGTATTTGGCCTGCCGATCACGCCCCAGCGGGAAGAGGTGATCGAGGGCCGACCGCGCCAGGTGCAATGGTTTGAACGCAGCCGCATGGAACTGGCACCCGAGAACGCTCCGCCGTATGATGTCCTGCTGGGTCGCCTGGGAAGTGACGCATTACAGCAGCAGCAGCGTGACCCGCAGAGCCTGCCCCGCAGCACGCCACAGGCGGAATGCCGGTTCTTCGCGGAGACCGGGCAGAATGTCTGTGGGGATCTCCTGGCAGCGTGGCAGTCGAATGGCCTGGAGTTTGATGGGCAACCGGGCAGCAGTACCGCTGAGAGCCTGGCACTGTTCGGTCTGCCGCTCGGTCCCGCGCAGCCTGAGACGCTGCCGGATGGACAGACACGCACCGTGCAGTGGTTTGAGCGGACCCGCATTGAACTGCATCCGCAGAACGCCCCACCCTACCATGTGCAGCATGGGTTGCTGGGCCGCGAGGTCAGCGCCCTCCCGGTTACAGCCCCACCACAACCGGCACAGGAAGATCCTATCACCGCACCACCTGCCGGCTGGCAATCGGCGGTCGATTTAGCGCCCTTCCCGGCGCAACCCGTAACCCGCGCCGCAGCAATACCCGATGCATCCGGTCTTGCCTGGTACCGCTTTACGATCCCCAATCCCGGCACGATGGTCACGCTGCGCCTGACGGATCTTGCTGATGATCTGGATATGGTGCTGTTTAGTGATCTGAGCCGGCCACCAGAGACAGATGAGGAATTTAGCCTGGATGGGATTACCGACCTGGGGATGATTAACTCGATTGGCGAGCTTGCTTCCACCGGGATGATCAACTCCATCGGCATGATCAACTCCATCGGCATGATCAACTCGATAGCGGCCAGTCCCGGCACCAGCGATGAACAGATCGAGGCATTTCTCTGGTCGCCGGGCACCTACTACCTGCTAATCTTCCCGGCGCAGGGAGCCGCAGCCGGCAGCTACACTCTGCAGGCCGGCGCCTTGGTCGATCCCAACCTGGCCGTTCCACCGCCGCTGCCGCTGGCCTACACCACCCCGGCCGGCCCCGATCCCACGGTTGAGGTGCTCTACCTGGTCAACTGGGCACGCATGGCGGCGCTCTATCCCGACCAGGCTGACTGGATCGAACGCACCCGGCGCGCCGTGCAGGATCTGGCAAACAACACACCTCGGGGCGTCGTCATTGACCTGAGTGATCCGACGCTGGTGCCGGACCAGCCTGCCGTCCAGACGCTCTACGCGGAGATGGATGCCAATCCGCGCAACCCCTTCTATGCCAACCGGCTGGCCGAGTCGATCCGGGGGGTCATCTGGCAGGCGCGGGCCGATTTCTACCCGGAGGCGCGTTATCTGGTGCTGGTTGGCGGGGATGCCATCGCGCCCTTCTACCGCGTGCCGGATGAAACCACTCTATCGAATGAACAATCCTACACCGATACCTCGCGCACGCGCAGCGACACACTACCCTACGGCAGCCTCGCCGCCCGTGCCATCCAGACCGACAACTTCTATGCCGATCAGACCGGGATCGGCTGGCGGGGGCGGCAGTTATACCTGCCCGATCTGGCAATCGGGCGGCTCGTGGAGACACCGGAGGATATCACCAATTATCTCGCCGGCTACCTCTACCGTCCACAAACCATTCCGCCGGCGACCAGTCCTACCACCGGCTTTGTGAGCGGCTACGACTTCCTGATCGACCAGGCCGACGCGGTTTCCTCACTGCTGAACCGCTTCGGGGTGGATACCTCCGGGCTGATTGGCAATACCTGGAATGCCGACGACCTGAGCGTGGCCTGGCTGGGTGGGACGGTTGACGGCAACCCGGCGACCAATCCGCCACTGGCTTACCACTCGCTCAACGGGCATTTTGAGCACTGGCGCAATATTGCCGCAGATCAGACAACCTATATCACGGCGGATGCAATTTACACCGAGCCGCGCGCGGTTGACTCCTACGGCCTGTTTGATCATGCACTGCTCTACTCCGTCGGCTGCCACTCCGGGTTTACCCTGGATGACCGGGCCGTCGCCGATGCTGCCTTTGCGATAGACTGGCCGCAGGCGATTCTGCGGCAGTCGGGCAATTGGATTGGCAACACCGGCTATGGCTATGGGGATAGCGATCTGATCGGCTACTCGGAGCGCCTGATGCTCTACTACACCGAGGAACTGGG
>CAKZQX010000349.1 GCA_937141995.1 uncultured Chloroflexaceae bacterium
TGCGCCAGCGGGTTTCGGGAAAACCACATTAGTGGTTCAGTGGCTGCGGCAGATGAATCGGCCCACCGCGTGGTTATCCATCGATCCATCACATAACAACCCGAAAGTCTTTGGGGTCTATCTGGTTCACGCGCTGCATCAACTGGATGGTATCATCGATGAAGCGCTAATGCTGCAAGTTCAGTCGCCACATCCTCCTGCGCTGGATGAAGTAATCATACACCTCATCAATCATATTGCCGGCGTATCTATCCAACCTGTCCTGGTGCTGGACGATCTTCACATGATCAAGGAACCTGCTATATATCAGGCACTCGATTTTCTGATTGCCAATCAACCGGATAACGTCCATATCATCGTGACAACACGGGAAGATCCGCCGTTGTCCCTGTCACGACTGCGGGCACGTGGGCAACTCCGAGAGATTCGCGCGCAAGACCTCCGTTTTACCTACGCAGAAACGGCCACATTCCTCAACGATATGTTGTCGTTGGGCTTAGACGCACACCAGGTGCAAACCCTGGATGATCGTACCGAGGGGTGGGTTGCCGGGCTGCAATTCGCGGGATTATCGCTGCAAGGCGAGGAGGACAAAACGGGATTTATTCAGGCGTTTTCCGCCAGCCATCGCTATGTTCTGGACTACCTATCTGATGAAGTATTACGGCAGATTACCCCTGATATTCGTGAATTTTTATTGAAAACTTCGATCCTCGATCGGCTATCTGCGGATTTGTGCAACAGTGTCATACAGCGCGACGATGCGCAATCGATGCTGGAGCATATCGAGGGGAGAAACTTATTCGTGATCCGATTGGATCATCAGCGACAATGGTATCGCTATCATCATCTCTTTGCCGACCTCTTGAGACAGCATCTGTATCGCGAATATCCAGCGAGCATCTCAACGCTCCATCTGCGTGCCAGTCAATGGTATGCCAAACAAGGTAATCTGGCAGATGCTATGCATCACGCTCAATTGGGCAACAACACCCGGCAATTGATTGATCTGTGTTCCACCTATGGAATGAGCTTCATCATGCAAGGGTACGTTGAACAAGCTCGCGAGTGGATTGAGCTCTTGCCAAAAGATATCATCTGGAAGCAGCCGCGTGTTCTCATGAGCTATGGCTGGATTTTATACTTGACGAATGAGATGGCCGAATTGCCCGCGCTGCTTCAGCAGATCGACACCATTACGGAACAAAATGATGTCCTGGGTGAAGCCGCCGCACTGCGCGCCTTTCTCTCCAAGGATGATCCAGACCAGATGCAGGCATATGCTGGACGTGCGCTTGACCTTGTATCCGATGAGAACCTCACGGTGCAGGGTATGGCACATATGGCATTAAGTGATGTTTATCAGTTACGCGATGAAAGACAGCTCGCGCTTGACCAGTTGCTCCAGGTCATTGCTGTTCAATTAACGATTGATAATCGCCTCGCAGCGGCAAATGCACTCATCAATGCAACGGTACGCGGTTTATCGCTGGCACAATGGAATCGCCTTGCGACAGCAGCAGATGCGGTCTTTACGAAGTTAGAACAAGTAGGAATGCCCCATGATCCGGCAATGGGAGCCACCCGTATTGCCAGAGGTTGGATCATGGTGCGCCGCTACGAACTGAGCAGCGCAATCCATGAGATATCAGAAGGATTGGACATTGCCCGACATAGTGGGGTTCGTGCATGGCAACTTGGCGCTATTCCGCTGATTCAAGCGCTCATCCAGCAAGGTGAACGGCAACAGATCGATGATCGCATGCACGCATTGCTGCAAACCATTCAAGCAGCACCCGCTCATCTCCAGGGCTTTTTGAGCAGGCTCCTGGCGCACATGTATATTGACCTCGGCGAATTGCATACCGCAGCCCACTGGCTCAGCAAAACAGATGGCACGATTGAAGACCAATTAGCTGCCATACGCCTGCACATATTTCAAGACAACACCAATTATTCAGACATGATTGCTGCACTCCATCCCAACCTGGTTCAACTGGAAACCGTTCAATGGCATGGGTATCTGATAGAAGCATTGATTCTCCGGGCAATCGTACACTATCACACGAGAGATTTTGATCATGCCGTTGCGGATATAGAATATGCCATACAGCTTGCGCAGCCGCATGGTGAGCGTTACGTATTCATGCAAAATATGCCGTATCTTCGCCCGGTATTAGCGCACCTGGTCAAAAATTCGTATGCCCGACAACTGCTTGCGCTTGTCGCGGATGTCGGGACAGGTGCATACGCGCATCCGTCTTTGATAGAGGCATCTTTGATAGAGGCACTCTCCGAGCGAGAGGTCGCCATACTGGGGCTTATGACACGCGGCTTGACCTATGATGCTATGAGTAGAGCGTTGAACATCAGCATCAATACCGTCCGGTATCATGTGAAGAGTCTGTACGGCAAGTTGGGCGTATCTTCACGCGCAGACGCTATTGCGTATGCCCGCAAACGAGGACTGCTATGATACATCACCCCACGTACCTGGCCTATGGACAACAGCAGCTTTCTGTTCGACTGCTGTTCATCGGCCATGCTCCTTCGTTGGAATTGGATGTGTGAGCATCTTAACCGAATTGTAACCCTGTTGCCGATTTTGCATAGAGGTTTTACCCCCCGTGATACACTTGCCTGTGTGACTTTATCCATAATGTGGCAGTGAGTGCCAAAATATGGGTCTTTTCGAGGTTTTAATCTATGTCTTTTCAATCAACTAAACAGGTTCATGCTTGAGGGTGCTGTACCCCCGCATGCAGCAGCACGGTCGCTGTGTGCCTGGTTTGGACACATGCCTTTACAATGAGTAGAAAATCTTTCTGAAAATAACCCATACGTTGGCCAAAACGGCCAACGTATGGATATAGTCACACCTGACACCCGAAAAGAAAGGATAGGGCCTATGTTTGACAAAGATACGCAGGAGTCAAAGTCAGCGATAGCCCGAACATGTGAGGCACCACTAACGTACATTGCACTGCTCGGCATTGTGGCTCTTGTCATCTTTTTTGTAGCAAGAGCGGACGACCCACTGTATAGTCTGAGCCTGCCAGAAGGTGATCGTGTGGTGGCTGTTTCATTTAGTCCGGATGGCGAGCATTTGGCTACCGGGTTCCGTGATGGCACCATAAAACTGTGGGATGCCGCAGACGGTACGGAGCGTGCCACCCTGACACCGCTGCAGGTGGACGATTACACGACGATTGAGCGCATGGTATTTTCCCTCGATGGGACGCGCCTGGCTGTTATCAAGGCAATGCCAACCCACGTATTGCCAGACAACCGCATACACCTGTGGGATATTTCTGACAGCACCCTGCTCCACACCCTGGAACACCCGACCGGTCGTATTCGACAGGTTGTGTTAAGCCCGGACGGTAGGCGCGTGGCGGCCAGGGCATTCGACGACACACGGCGGCTGTCGGTCATCCGCGTGTGGGATACGACTGATGGGACGCTCCTGGACACCTTTGAGGGCCAGCCGATGACCTCCTACGAGATAGCATTCAGTCCAGACGGGACGCTCCTGGCTGCCTCCTATGTTTCAGAGGAGGACCAGATACATGTGTCCGATCTGGCAGCGGGCACCGTGCTGCAGACCCTGAACGATGATGATGGGTTACGATATGTTGACCATATGGAATTCAGCCCGGATGGCACCCGGCTGGCTACGACATATGAGTTTTGGAACAACTTCACACATCTGTGGAATGTGACCGACGGCACGCTGCTTCAGACTATCGACGATCACGCTGGGCATTTGGATATGAGGGTCGATTTCAGTGCAGACGGCACGCGCCTGGTGACAGCATGGCGGGAGAGCGACGCGCAGTCCTACACGGTACACCTCTGGGATACCGCGGATGGCACGCTGCTGCATACCACCGAACGACCTCAGGTAGGTCGGCTGGTGTCAAATGCAGCAGGCACACTGCTTGTGTCTCAAGGGGGTAGTGTATGGCGCGTGGCCGATTAGCGCACTACGCTTTCGCCTGCTGTGTTCCGGAGAGCAGGCAGGGGGGCCACCGCCGCTGGGCGGGTACGACAGCGGGTACGATTGCTGGCGGTCATCGCCCGGCGCGAGCAGTGGCGCGCCGATCGCAGCCTCGTCCAGCGCCTCCACGCCGACGTGTCGGCTGCGGACGCCATCGTGTCGGGCGCGACGCTCACCAAGGAGCAGCAGCCGGTCTGCCGCGCACGAATAACGACATGGCAGGCTTCATTCGCACCGTGAAAACGCGCTAGCGGCGCGTGCGTGGCCGCACATCCGTGCGGCCCCACCGCCGGACGCGGCGGCACCCCCACCTGGCCGCCCCCCGACTGGCCGGCGTTTCAACCTGGCCGTTTTGGGTATGTTACACCTGGCCGTGACAGCGGCCTGGGTGCGGGTCTGCTCGTGCTCGCCGGCCTTCGGATCCGCCGCCGCGCCGCC
>CAKZQX010000350.1 GCA_937141995.1 uncultured Chloroflexaceae bacterium
CACCCGCTTCCGCTTTTCTTCTGTATTGATGAGATTTTCCGGGGAACCAACAACCGTGAGCGGCTGATTGGCAGTCGAGCCTATATTCGCGCGCTGGTTGGCGGTCACGGCATTGGCATGATTTCAACCCATGACCTGGATCTGGTCCAACTGGCGGAAGAACTGCCGCCGGTCCATAACTATCACTTTCGGGATGCGGTGACGGATGGACGCATGGTGTTTGACTACCGCCTTCGCCCCGGTCCCTGTCCAACCACAAATGCGTTAACGATTATGCGGACTGAAGGGTTGCCGGTGCCGGGGCCGACTATGGACGAAGCAGAGTAGCGCCGATTGCGGCGGGCAGTACCACCCCGGCATCACGGACGCTGGTCCGGTGCCGGGGCAGCAGAGGAGATGTTCCGGTAGGGACAGGGGCGCAGCGCGCCTGCACTGCGCCCCTGGAAGGCGGCAGCATGGCTACCGTACTATAGCACTCCGTCGTCGGCAGTTCCGCTTCAGCGCTCACGACGGATATCGTCTGCCAGGTAGTGTACCTCGGCCAGTTGCGCTCGAAGCAACCGCTGCATGGCAATCGCTGTTTCCGCACTGCGTAGCGCCTGCCGCCGGGCCACCTGCGCCAGTCCCGGCTTGTTCGCGCGTTGGGCCAGGTCAATGCGCTGGAGCCAGCGCTGCCACTGCTCCTCGGCCTTATTGCAGCGTTGTTCGGTGTTGCGAGCCGCGACAAACGCCCGCATATACTGGTTACGTTTAATTCTCATACTCATCGCGGCGCTCCTTGGGTCGGCGTGAAGAAGCATAGCGCCCCCCCGTCGCGGAACGCCCCGATCCCCGGCCGGCAGCACGCCGGTTGCGCGCGCCACGCCAGTCCAGGCGATCCTGGCGCTCCTGCCGTTCGCGGTCTTGCCGTTCGCGCCAGGCCCGGTCAGGAGCGGGTTTGCTGCGCGGCCCGGACCGATCCGGGTCAACCCGCCGATTACCGTTCGACTCCGTAGAATGTGAAGACTGTGGCCCGCGCTGCTCCCCCCGACTGGAATAGCCACCGTCACGGGGGCGATCGCGCTGATCACTCGAGCGTGAGCTATCACGCCGTGTCCCGGAACGCTCATCCCGCCGCGAGTCGGATCGGCGTTCACCACTGGTACCGGTTTGCTCAGAACGGCGCGACCAGGAGCTACCCTCACGCTGCGTTCGGCGCGAAGACCGCTGGGACTGCCCAGCGTCCTGCCCGCGACCATAGCGCTCGCGCTGCCGGGAACGCTCATCCCGCCGACCGGCCGGACGATCGCTCCCGCCGTGCGCGCTGTCTATGCGCGCGCGATCCACACGTCGCCGCTCGCTTCCGACCGTCAGGTGTGCGCGGAGCGTTGCTACTTCTTCAGCCGTCAGCGCGCGCCACTGACCGGGCTGAAGCTCACCAAGCAATAGCTGGTCTTCCCGCACCCGCAGAAGCTGCTGGACGGTATATCCGAGCACCTGTGCAACCGCGCGAATCTGGCGCTTGCGCCCTTCGCGCAGCACCACCCGCACCCAGGCTCCGCCATCCGTCTCTTCCAGCAGATCAACCTCGGCGGGCGCAGTTCGTTCGCCATCAAGCTCTACCCCGGCACGCCAGGCATCCAGTGCCTCGGCATCCGGCGTCCGGTCCAGCAGTGCCCGGTATTCTTTCTCGACCGCAAAGCGGGGATGCGTCAGGCGATGCATCAACTCACCATCATTGGTGAGCAGCAGCAGCCCTTCACTCTCCATATCGAGGCGACCAACCGGGAATACCCGCACCGGCACATCGACCAGATCAACTACCGTCGGGCGACCCTGCGGATCATCAGCCGTTGAAACTACACCCACGGGCTTATTGAGCAAGATATAGGTCCGCTCGGTGGGTTGATGAATAGGATTGCCATCCAGCGCCACGGTATCTTGATCAATATCCACCCGTGTCCCCAATTCACGCACCACCTGACCATTCACGGTGACACGACCAGCAGTAATCAACTCCTCGCAATCACGGCGGGAAGCAACCCCCGCACCGGCGAGCATCTTTTGTAATCGCTCGGTATTCACACAACACCTTCCTACGGTCGCCGATAGCGTTCGACGGCAGACCAGTGAGTAACTACCTCTCTTCAGATCACATGTGGAGATTACACCCCGGCGGTAATGCGCATAGCCCGTGCCCAGCACAGCAATGCCAGGCATCACCGCTGATGTCATTGCTCACATTTCTTTTTGAACCGTCATCGTAAACGTTATAATGCGTGGCTCAATCACCGTACGGTGACCAGAACTACCTGTGTTGAGGAAGACTGCCTGTGCAGCGTCTCAGCGTCACTCAGGGTCAATCGCGCTGGTGTGGATGTTGCCCGACATGAATGGAATATGCATGCCTGATGCCGGACCAGGCAGGCGGATCGGTTGGTTTGGATAGGGGCGCACCCGTAGTAAAGCATACCAGGAAAAGACGATGGGCGAGGACAGTCCATCCGTTGTCCCTGAGTATCAGGCGTGTACCAACATGAATCTGGTTTTGGAACCTGATCCAGTATACCATAAGATGGTTCACTGTGTATACCCATAATGTGAGGAGATTATGATAATCTCGGGGCAATGTGGGGGCGTATGGCCGCCGCCATCCGCAGAACAGGGCAGCGCGGCGGCCCGGCCGCAGTTGACCTACCGGCCGGATCAAACGATCATCTGCGCGACAGAGCTTGCGCGTAATCCCTATCTGGACTATACTTGCCGCAGCGTAAACCAGACGCAGGAAGTAGCTATAAGCCCTGGACGCACCACGGCGTGCATCGCCATGTCATCAGCGACACGGGGATATCCAGGCGCTGACCGAATCGAGCATGTACGCATGTGCCCCACCGCCTCAACCGGGCAACAATGGGCGCACTGAGGAGGAACATACCATGTTTGGCGCGAATAAGAAGCCCCAGCCAACACCCCAGCAAATGAGTAGCAAACCGGAGACAATCATCGGTGTCAACACGCGCTTTGTCGGCACCCTTACCTCCGATGGCAATATTCGCATAGATGGTTCCGTTGAGGGTGATATTGAAGTGCTCGGCAACTTGATTATCGGTGAAACCGGCCGGGTCATTGCTACCGTGAAGGCCCAGAATGTGCATGTATCCGGCGCGGTGAAGGGGGAGATTACCGCAGTCGAGCAGCTTGAAATTTCGCCTACCGGGAAGGTCTGGGGCGATATTACCACGGCGGCGCTGCAGATTGAGCCCGGCGGGTTGTTCCGGGGACAGAGTGCTATGACCACCACCGTCGAAGAGCCGCTCCTGCTTGAAGCGCCGCGCGCGGCTGAAGCCGCCCGACCGGCCGAGGAAGAAGCCTCCAGTTCGAGCTAGAGGAAGACAGCATATGTCGCAGCGTAAATCATCACCCCGACACTCCACCACGCAACGCCTCACGCAGTCGTTGCAGCAGGTCTACCAGACGGTGCTGACTGCTCTGACCCTGCCCCTCCGGCGCAGTGGGGTTCACCTGGTGACACTGGCGCTGGTGCTGCTAACCATTTCCTTGCTGATCAACTTCGGCGGCCAGGTGTTGCAGGCCACCCGACTGGAGACCCGCCGCACAAATCTGGCAACTGAGGTTGCGCAGATTGAAGCCGAGAACCGCGATCTGCAGGGTGCCGTCGAGTATGCCGAGTCGAATGCCAATGTTGAACGTGTTGCGCGTGAGCAGCTTGGGTATACCCGCGCGGGTGAAACCGTGCTGCTGCCCCAGTTTCCTGCCGCAACCCCTACCCCTACCGCTGCGCCACCGGAAGTATTGCCACCACAAGCGCGAGAACCGAACTGGCGTCAGTGGTGGGGGGCTGTCTTTCCACCATCCAGTAGGGAGTAATCTCGGCTCACCCGATCAGATCCCCCGCATGAGTTGCTGATCGAACTACCCGGACACCTCGCGGATCGCCTGCGCCGTGGCGGTATCGCCCTGCGCCAGTGCCAGATCTGCCAGATCGTTCAGAATAGCGCTATCCAGGAAGCGCGCGCCGATGCCGGTGCTGATCGACAGAGCCTGCATCGCGCAACGCCGAGCCTCAGCATACGCGCCCAGTATGGTTTTGATCCGGGTTAGCCGGCGCAAGGCTGTCACCTGGAGCATGCGCTCATCCGTTGCCAGGCTAATCATCAGCGCGCGTTCAGCATGCCGGGTCGCCTGGGCATAGGCCCGTTCCGCATAGTCAACCCGGCAGAGTAACACCAGGGCAGTAGCCTCACCCGACCAGTCATCCAGTTCCTGCGCCAGCGTCAGCGCCTGCTGATGATACTGCCGCGCCGGAGCCGACTGCCCCTGCATTCGGCAGGCCTGCCCGCGCCCATTGAGACAGCGGGCCAGCAGCAACCGTGGGTCCAGTTGCGCCGTTGTCAGCGGTCGTTGCGCACCAGTAGCCCGAATTGAACGTCTTTTGTCAGGCTGTGACCGCGCCATACGCCGCTGCCGGTGAGCCATATACCAGCGATAGCGCATGAATGCCTGGTTGTGGTTAGACTGCGCACCCGACGCATCTCCCAGGCCGGCCAGCGCCCATCCCACAGCATCCCGGCAGGCTGTCCAGAGCAGCCAGGCCTGCCGTCGCACAGCGGCACTGCGCGTCCGGCGACCGGCCTGCCGGAGATGCCGGTACACCCGCGCCACCTGCGCAGACACACCGGCATACTCACCCATCAATAATGCATTGTTCAGTCGGCACCAAGCAGCATACGCCCGGCGCAGTTCATCGTTCAGACAACCGGCAAGCGCCGTTAACGCCCTGACAGCATCCTCCTGCACAATGCAATCACCGGATCGGGTATCTATCAAGAGGCGAATAACCAGCAGATCATAGCGCTGCAGCGGCTCCGCCGTCAGTGCCAGCGCAGTTACAAGATAGGTTTGCGCCGTGGCATGCGCATAGCGACCGACGGCATGCAGCGCAGCAAGCCGGCAGTAGTCGCGCCGCTTCAGCGTATCTTCCGCAGCGCCGTAATGGTAGGCCAGTACCCCATAGATCACTGGAGCAATGCGTTTTATGCGCAGATCATCCCGGTAGATTATTTCATACCAGTGCGCGACGGCAGCATGCAGGATGCGCCGCTGTTGAAAGAGCAGACTGGTGTAGGCCACCTTCTGGATCGTCCGGGATTTGAAACGGTATACACGGATGGAGCCATCCAGTTCCAGATCGAGGATATCGAGTGCCATCAACCGATCCAGTTGCGCCTGCAATTCCGGAAGCGCTAATCCGGATGGGTGAATTGCGGATAACAGGGGAAGTGGAAAGGTATGCCCAATCACCGCGGCGGCCTTCAATGTCAACTGGAGCGGCTCTTCCAGGCGATCCATACGGGCCTGAGTAATGCCCTGCACCGTGGCGGATAGATGCATATCCGTTGCAGCATCCTTCAGCCGGGCAACATCGTTATCAATATAGATCAGGCGGTTCTCGCGCAACATATGCACATATTCTTTGATCAGGAGGGGCTGTCCCTGCGCGTACTCCTCAATCAGACGATGCAGGGCGGGCGACAGATCATGCGCCTCCAGCAGCCTACCGAGCAACGCATGCTGCTCCTGCCTGGTCAGCGCACCCAGAACGATATGCCGGCAGTGCGGCAGGTTGCGCAAGGTCTGGAGCGCAGCCGGCGGCGGGCCGGTGAGTGGGCGATGCGAACAGAGCAGCAACAGGGGGTAGGAGGGGGACGCAGCGGGCCCTGCGCCCGCAGCAAGACGTGCCGCCAGTTGGAGGGAAACCTCGTCGGCCCACTGAATATCTTCGAGCAGCAGCAGCAGCGGCGACTGGCGCATGCGCTGAAGCAGCAGCGCCTCAGCCAGGTCCAACATCGCCGCTATTTCGCCGGCATCGGCGGCAGGCATGCCGGCAGCATGGGCATACGCCGCAGCCGCGTCCGCCCCGGGAAGACCAGACAATCGGGCCAACCGATGCATGACCTGATCTTGATCCAACGGTATGCGCCCCTGATGACCGCGTGACAATGTTTTCAGAATGGGCGTGAGCCGCCGGCGCTGGAGTGACAGCGGTAGTGCCGGGTTCAGGCCGCATACTTCTGCCAGCACCGCTTGCCAGGCGTGACCCGGCACCGCTTGCCGGCTCCGCCGGCAAATCCCCCGGTACGCGGGCAGCAACCGCCCCCACCGGCTCAGCATTACCGTATCCAGCAGGCTACTCTTCCCAATGCCTGCCTCGCCCTCCACAATTACGACCTGAGCCTGCCCCCCAATAGCCTGCGCCATGGCCTGCCAGAGCAGCGCGCGTTCATTCGTCCGGCCGATCAGGGGGAGTTGATCGGGCCGATAACGCTGAAATGGTTGATCACTCAACCGGATGGATCGCGGCATCTTTGTCACCGGCATAACCGGCACTGGTTGGGCCATGCCTTTCATACAGAGGAAGGATGGCGCACCGACGGCGTAATGCCCGACAACCTCATGGCGCATACGTCCCGAAATCAGGACAGTGCCGGGAGTTGCCGCCTCCATCAAATGCACTGCCAGGTTCATCTCGCTGCCCTGAACCGTGTATGCCCGCCGCACCAGGCAACCCACAGCACCTACAAACAACGTCCCAATGGAGATACCGGCGCGGGTTATCAAGTTGCGCTCCCGCAATTCGAGGCAGCAACCCACCGCACGGAGGGCATCATCACCATAGGCCACCGGTGCGCCGAACAGCAGGACCAACAGCGGACCCTTATCGCCAATCTCAACCTCGTTGAGCCGGCCGCCCCAACGCGCAACAACCGCCTGCACCTGGGCAACCAGGTCATGCAATGCCGAAGCGGTCGGTGGCCGTTGAAAGGCTGCAAATGCCGGAACACAGCGCCGATACTCGGCCGGCAGCACACCACTCTGCAGGCGCTCGGCGAAGGCGGGCGGCAAAAAGTGTTCCAGGGTTAATCGTACCGGATGTGACCAACCCTCCCCAACCTCCGGCTGCCGGGGTAACATCTGATGCGTGGCACACTGGTCGTGGTGGTCACCAGACGATGCCCCGACGGCACTACGCATGGGGAGTACATCATCGCTGGTGATGATGTACATTTTGCCCGTGGATGCCTGATCCTTGGCTGCCGCGGCCGCCTCCAGTGCCGGGCCGAAGAGGGTCATATGCACGCCATATGCCGGCAGTCCCACCAGAGCCGCCACACCAGGACCAGCCGCCACGCCAATCCGCAGGTCCAGCCAGGTGGGACCAGCGGGGGTTTCAACGGCCGGCAGATCCGCGACGGCAGCCAGCATTGCCTGTCCACATTCCCGCCCATATGCCGGATCAACCCGATCCGGCCACCAGACGGTTAATGCATCACCCGCAATCGCCACCACATCACCGCCGTGAGCGGCAATTGTCTGTACCATGACTGTAAAGAAATTGGTGAGTATTTCATGCAACTGCTCGGCACCGTCCGGTACCTGGGCAAAGGTGGCACTCAACGCGGAGAAGTTGCGCAAATCAACATAGAGAATGGTGGCATTAAGATACCAGGCACTGCCGGGATACAGTGCCATTGTATCAAGCCTGGCACGCAGCCAGTCGGAAACATAGGGAATAAAACATATGTTGGTTTGATCTAATTGCATCGCAAGCCATAATGACGAATGTGATAAATGATAGTACGATGTATTGTACAGAAATCCGGCAACTATTTCTAGTGCATATGGTGTAACTCTTCACTCCGCGCTAAGAGACTGTCTGAAACGGGTTGGGCATGGGGCGACGGCCCCGGCGCGGGCGTCCCGGCGTCAGCCGGGGTGTGGCCGGA